>CBFGNI010000078.1:0-11982 GCA_965650105.1 uncultured bacterium
AAAGCTTTTGCAGGTGTCGATTACTCTTATCATAGCGATGTGTACGCTTTTATGCATAACAATGAGGTTATGCCTGGCCAGGAAAAGAACAAATCCTGGAAGAGTGCCGTATTTATAGGCAACGAGTTTTTAATAGGTAGGGTAGGCATTCTGCTGCAGTTAGGCTTTTATGTGAAAAAGGGATTGTAT
Organism: uncultured bacterium; assembly: GCA_965650105.1. Taxonomy (GTDB): domain Bacteria; phylum Bacteroidota; class Bacteroidia; order Chitinophagales; family Chitinophagaceae; genus Polluticoccus. Next base: position 190 of record CBFGNI010000078.1, read on the forward strand.
CCTGATGTTTATTACGAAAAATTAGGCGGTAATGTATACATCATTCAAAAAGAGAAGGGTATATTGAAAGAGCTTTTTGCATCTTGTTTGCTAAAAGCACACAAAACTGATGCTGAACTGGTAGAGCTAGGCCTTGGTGTTGGTTTTTGATCTTTGCTGATACTTTACCATATCATTTGTTTTTCTTTTGTCTGTTCCTTTATACTTTTGATATACAATGAGTGAACAGCAATCCGTTTTTCTTGCGAAGAGTGCCGTAAAGGCCGGCGACTTTGAACACAAAAGGAAGATCAGCTTTAATATACAGAAGTATAATGATGCTGTTATAAAAGGCAAACTGCAGTTCGATGATCTAGACCTTGCGCGCAAAAAAGCAAAGAATACAAAATGGAAAGCTATTGAGCAGCTGGATAAACACCTGGAAGATTTCGAACGCAATTTTACTGAAAGGGGTGGTAAGGTAATATGGGCTGAAAATGCTGAGGAAGCATTGAATGCCATATTACAGATATGCAAAGAGAAAAACACCAAACAGGTAGTAAAAGCAAAATCGATGGTGACGGAAGAAATTCATCTCAACGATTTTCTTGCAAAAAATAATATCGACTCTGTAGAAACAGACCTTGGCGAATACATACAGCAGCTTGATGGCGAAGCCCCGTACCATATTGTTACACCCGCTATGCACAAAAGCAAAGAAGATGTAGCAAAGCTGTTTCACGAAAAACTAGGTACCGAACCCAATCTTTCTCCATCAGAACTTACACAGATAGCCCGCAAAAATTTACGCGAAAAATATACCTCTGCCGAAGTAGGTATTACGGGCGGTAATTTTTTAATAGCTGATATTGGTGGTGTATGTGTTACGGAAAATGAAGGTAATGGTCGTTTGTCAACAGCATTCCCTAAAACGCATATTGCTATTGTTGGTATAGAAAAAATATTACCGTCTATCAATGATCTTTCATTGTTCTGGCCGCTTTTGGCAACTTACGGCACCGGGCAAACTGTCACAGTATATAACACAATATTCACCGGTAGCAAAGCAGGTGATGAAACAGATGGGCCCGAAGAAATGTATGTGATCCTGCTGGACAACGGCCGCACAAACTTACTTCGCAAAGAAGTGCGCGAAAGTATGTATTGCATCCGCTGTGGTTCTTGCCTGAATGCCTGTCCTGTTTACAAAAATATTGGTGGGCATGCTTATGGTGCAACCTATAGCGGACCCATAGGCTCTGTAATAACACCGCACCTGAAAGGTATGGATGAGTTCAAGCATCTTAGTTATGCATCCAGCCTATGTGGCAACTGTACAGAAGTTTGCCCGGTGAAGATCAACATACACGAAATGCTTTTGGAGAACCGCCATATTGCGGTGGAAGACCACTTGAATAAAACCAGCGAAACATTTGGCTGGAAACTTTGGAAGCGCGCTATGCTTAATCGTGGCCTTATTAATATGGCGAGCCCCGGCATGAAAAACACTGTTGTGAATAAATTATTCAAAAGCAGCTGGGCCGACGGACGTGGAGAAATGCACTTCCCGAAGAAAACATTCAATCAGCTGTGGAAAGAACGTAATCCATAATATTACCGGATGAAAACATTGCTTATATATAGCCCGCAGACTTCTCCCAGACTGAAGTATGTTTTCGATTGGTTGTTTACCGAGCAATTAGGCCTGAACTATATTATCACCCGCGATGCATTTGCTGAAGCGCAAATATGTTACGGCACCTCTGTACCAAATGCTTTATGCATACCCGATGCATGTTTGCTGTGGCAACAAGGCACAACGCAACAAACATTTGCAACAGGCACCTGGAACTTTATGCCTACGCTTTATCACAATGCACCCGAAGGGTTCCATTTACCTTTCGATATTTTCTCTTCATTGTTTTTCCTCCTTTCGCGCTATGAGGAATACTATCCTTTCACCGCTGATAAGCATGGCAGGTACCCCGCTTCTGATAGCGCCATGTTTCATCTTGGCCTTGAGCGCCCTATTATTGATGAATGGGTTACTGCCTTTGCTGAAATGTTGCAGAAATTTAAACTGCCGTTAAAACAAAAAGAATTTTCATTCATCCCAACTTATGATATTGATATTGCCTGGTCGTACAAACATAAAGGCGTGCAACGCAATATTGGTGGCCTGGTAAAAGATATTTGGAAAGGGAAACTGCACGATATTAATGCTCGTTTATCCGCACTGGCAGGTATAGCCCAAGATCCATACGATTCCTTCGATTGGATGAGTGCCTTGCACCGGCAATATCGTTTATCACCGATATATTTTATGCTGGTTGCACAGCAAACAGGCTCGTTCGATAAAAATATTGATCCCGCACATTCTGCTATGCAGGTATTAATTAAAGATCTGTCAGCTAAAGCAATTATAGGTATACACCCATCCTATAACTCTGTTTCAGATAATTCTTTGATCGCAGCAGAAAAGAATTTACTGGCCAATACTACAGGCAAAAAAATAGATAAATCCCGACAGCATTATATAAAATTCGATTTGCCGGGCACTTACCGGGCATTGATAAAAAATAATATTACCGATGACTATAGCATGGGCTATGCAACACATCTTGGTTTTCGTGCCGGCACCGGTAGTTCTTTTTTATGGTACGACCTGGAAGAAGAAACAACAACACAACTACGCATACATCCTTTCTGTTTTATGGATACTACTGCACGCTTCGATATGCAGTTGAGTGTTGAAGAATCTTTCAAAAGACTGGCACAAATGACCATCGTCTTGCAAAGAACGAATAGCACACTCATCACTATATTCCACAACTTCTCCCTCGGCACAGGTACTGAATGGAACGGCTGGAAAAATGCTTATGAAATTTTTATAAGTAAGCAATAAGTTGTAGTTGCTATTTTTTGATGTACACACGGGTGCCTACACCCACCATTGTAAATAGCTCTTCCACATCTTTATTTTTCAAAGCAACACAACCATCAGTCCAGCCTACACCCATTTCTATCATATCATCGCCACCGTTCCATATGCCGTGTATGCCTATGTCGCCGCCTATGCGTGCACCTTTGGGTATTAATCCTTGCTGTTTTAATTTATTGAACCTTACCAATGCCGAATCGTTAGGGTAGCTCAGCAGCATGAATTTATTGTATTTCGAATTTGGATTTTTGTTGGTTATTTTAAACCAGCCCTCTGGCGTACATCTGTCGCCCTCCATACATTTATTTTGCTTGGGGTTAGGGCCAAATACAGCCTTGTAGTTGCGCACCATTCTTTTGCGATAAAAAACCTGCACGCTGTATCTCGATTTATCTACCAACAGCATCACCGAATCTTTTATCATCGTATCGGGCCGTATAGGTACTTTGTAGTTCATGCCAATTACTTTCGGCATAATAATCATCTCAGTCACCCGCATCGAGCCTTCATTGTATTGTACTTCTCTTATTATATTACCCTTACCATCGCTATACTCTTTTAGCACTTTCAGATTCTTGGGTATGGGCCGCGACTTTCCTTCCTGCGCATAGGCACAAAATTGCACCAGCAAAAGAGAAACAATTGCCGCCGCCGTAAACATTTTCAACCCACAGTATTTTCTTCCGATACGGTGTTGCTTCATTCTTACCTTATGTTGCTTAGGGAATACTACGAATTTATGGAAATTTGAGCGCATTGCCCGTATTTAGCATTTTTTTAGCAAGCAGGTTTTTCTTGCTGTGTATTGCTGTATTTACTACTTTCGGTGCATGTTGCCGCTTACTTATACTGAAGAAAATTATTTGAAAGCTATTTATAGCATACAAACCACTAACACATCTGGTGTAGTATCGGTAAACGAGATAGCAGAAAGAATGCAAACCAAACCGGCAACAGTTACCGATATGCTGCGTAAGCTATCGGAAAAGCAATTGGTGCATTACGAAAAATATAAAAAATTACATCTCTCCGATTCCGGCATACAAGAAGCGCTCAGCATTTTGCGCAAGCACCGCCTGTGGGAAAGTTTCCTGTATAAAAAACTGAATTTCTCCTGGGACGAAGTGCATGAAGTAGCGGAGCAATTAGAACATATCCGTTCACACAAGCTTACTGACAGGCTGGATGAATTTTTGGGCTTCCCCGAATACGACCCTCATGGAGACCCCATACCAAAAGCCAATGGCGAAATACCACAATCAAGCGCGCTGGCCCTTACCGATGTGGATGCCGGCAAGCAATATAAAATAGTTGCAGTACGCGATACTTCCTCCGCTTTTCTTCAGCAACTGGAACGTTTTAAATTGCAAATAGGCACACAATTAAAAATTGTAGAACGTATGCCTTTCGACAATAGCCTGGTGGTTAGTATCAGTAAAGGCGATACTATTCAGCTTTCTGAAAAAATCGCAATGAATATCCTGGCGGTTTAAGCTTGTGGTTTCGGGCGTTTATATATGGGCACTGTTGAGCAAGGTTCACCATACATCAATGACATGACATGAGGTCTCAATTTTTGTGTTATAGCTACATATAGTTTTTCAGATATAGCCACCTCACCACAACCCTTTATTACTACACGCTTATTTTCATATTCCCCCGCATCCATTTTTTCTATTGCCATCAATGCCCGGTGTAGTTTCAATTCTGCACTCGTACCATAATATATTGAAAGTGTATTAGGCTCAAGATTTACACCTGCCAGCATATACGCCCACATGGGTATTATAGCATCAGTGCTGCAGGTGATGTTTACATGCTTGCCTTCGTATTGCTTCCAGTCATGTGTTTGCAAAGCTGCACGGTAATCTTTTTCACGCAATATCATTTCGCGAAATAAAAATGGCTTCAGGTCAAAGATCATTATCTGCTCGTCCGCTGGTAAAAATTGCGCAAGGTCCAACGTTACAATTCCACTCTCCGCTACTTTATTTACTAATGCTTCCATTTTATTATCCTTATTTGCAAATGCAAAGTTACTTAGTTATTACCTGCTATAATTAAAAACAGCTGCCAGGTGGCAGCTGTTTTTAATTATTATGTCTTCAACTTAATTTATACTACAGGTTTTTAGCATTATACTTCACCTTAGCCGCTTTCTTCAGGCTTTCAAATATGCCGCCACTTATTGCATTTTTAGCTTGCATTTGCATCATCGTAGTTTGCCTTTGCATCACTTCCGGTGTTTCGATCATTGCCCTTTCACCTCTGCTGGTAACAGTCATATATATCATACCATCCTGACCTTGTATGGCGGGCGACATAGTATTCAGGTTAAAACCTTTATAAAAGGCGTAGCCTATGGCTTTAGGCTCGTAACCCATATTAGGTATAAAGCCACTGGCCGCGTTTACAGAATCTGATTGTTGCACCTGTTGTCCGCTTGCAGTTGCAATAGCTTGCAGGCTTTGCGAGCCTTTATATTTATTAGCTATCATTGCCGCTTTTTTATCTGCTCTTACAGCGCTTTCTATCGAAGGGCGTGTATTAGCGTCTAACTTCATCAATCCGGGTTCTTGCTTGCTGTTCAATTTAGCTACCACGTAGTGGCCATCCATACTAAACACTTGCGATACATCGCCTACATTGGCTTCATACACCCACCTGATCACGTCGCGTGCCGAACCTAAACCAGGCAGTATAAAATCATTAGCTTTAATATTTTCAGCTATTTTCTTATTCAGGTTTTGTTTTTTTATTGCTTCGTCAAAAGCCTTTGCATTGCCATTCTTACCGGCAAACTCTGTAGCTTTTGCATAGACTCCTGCCTCGGTATTATCGCCTGCGTATAGTGCTTTACTTATAGTAGCCAGCTTAGCTGCTGGTTGCATACCACTTTGGCTTAGTATTTCTATATAGTGATAACCTGCGTATGCATCGTTATCTACTTTTACTACTTTCTTTTCTCCCGGTCTGCCATCAAAAATAAAATCGGCAAACTCTTTTGATAGCTGTCCTTTTTGTTGCAGTGTAAAAGTGTATTCACCTGCTGTAGGTTTGCTGCCATCGTCTTCCGATACACTTTGTACCAGCGCACCAAAATCGGCACCTGAATTTACCGCAGCCACTACGCTGTCTATTCTTCTTTTAGCTACAGAATCTGCCGCTACTTCTTGTCCGCCGTTTTCTGTTCTTATTAGTATATGGCGGCATTTCACAGAATCCGGCATCATTTTCTTTTCCACTACTTTGGTAAGTTTATAAGAGCCGTTTTCTAAATACGGGCCAATAACGGTACCAACCGGTGCGTTTAATATTGAATCTGAATACGCTGACATGTATGTGCCCTTGTTCACAAACATATTCACATATTGCTCGTCAGAGTTTCTGTTTACAAAACTTTCATTGTCCTGCGTAGCAATGAAGTCATTTTTTATTTGCTCTAGCGTACCTTTCGATTTTCCCGTATCTTCTACTGATGGTATCACATCGAATGATACATATTCAATACTTCTGGTAGGTTCATCAATTGTGTACAGCGGTGCTTTCTTTTTCATGTAAGCTACCAGTTCTTCGTCGGTCACTTTTATATCAGCATCATTAATTGTTGCAAAAGGAATTTTTACAAACTGCAGGTTAGCCATTTCCTTTTGTTCTTTCTGTTGCATCTCTACAACAAATTTTGGTGTATATGCACAGCTGCTTACAAGGCTTACATATTTTCTGGTAGTATTGTTGCGCAATATATAGGCTTTAATAGCTTCCCATTCTTCTTTTGCTTTACCTGTTGGGTCTACCTGGTCAGCTTGTTGTTCAAATGCTTTCACCCTTTGCGGATCGAACATTTTTGTTTCAGGATTAGTGAATACAGGGTATTGCTGCACAATAGGGTCTGGCGCGGCACCATATATAAGGTCTTTTTCTTCTTCTTTAGTTGTTTGAAGTCCCAGCCTTTCTGTTTCCCCTTTTACTACTATATCATTGATAAGCTCACGAAGGGCCTGGTCATTTATCTGTGCCCTTGTTACATCATCAATCGGCCTGCCTTTCGAGCTATAGCTATATAATATCTCGTAATCTTTTACGCGCTTCGAAAATTCTACCTGGTCTATTTTCTCTCCGTTCACCTTAGCTACGCTTCTGTCGTTGCCCAGCAATTCACCAAACCTTCCGCTTGCGGCATCCATTAGTATAAAGCCCACTAATGCCAGTGCAATAACAAAACCTGCAAGTTTTGCGTACTTAGTTCTAATTTTCTGAATTACAGCCATGTTATAGGTTGTTGTATGTTATATTGTGAGGACGGCAAATTTATAAGAAAATATGAGAAGAAAAAGCCCTGATACATAAATATTACAGTAGTTAGGCTTAGTTTTTTTAATATATCTTCTTATCCCGGTTTATTTACATGTGAATTACGGTGGATTTCTATGTCAGTAAGTAGGTGGTTAGCACCCATAACTTTCAGGATTACGTTGCTGAACTTTTATTTACATGTTTGCAACCTATTTTTAAACCGGCTACTACGATATTAAGATGCACTATTTTTTCAACACCTTGGGTTATTCACATAATCATCGTTTTATGTGGGCATGTAGTCCTGGTAAGGCTTTTATATGTTGATAACTAAAGAATAAGATGGGTAAGAATGTAATTGTTTAGATTTGCAATAGGGATAATGTTTTTGTTTCCCCATATCCACACCCCTAATTAGTAATAGTCTTTTTTTAAATAAATTACTTTATAAGTATTATATGTCTGTGAATTTTGATCTGGCCTTGCAAGATGTTGACAAAAAAGGTTTCGTCGATATGGATATTGATCCATCGCTTGACCTCTTTGCCGAAATAGAAAGGATGAAGAAGGAAAAGAATGCTGTTATACTTGCACATTACTACCAGGAACCCGATATACAGGATATTGCAGATTATATTGGCGACAGTTTAGGGCTTGCACAACAAGCTGCCCGCACCGAAGCCGATATTATTGTTTTTGCAGGTGTGCATTTCATGGCTGAAACAGCCAAGATCCTCAATCCCAATAAAAAAGTCCTTTTACCCGATCTTCACGCAGGTTGTTCCTTAAGCGACAGTTGTCCACCTCCATTGTTCAAAAAATTCAAAGAAGAGCATCCTGATCATATAATTATTTCTTACATTAATTGTTCAGCAGGTATAAAAGCTTTAAGCGATATTATTTGCACCTCATCGAATGCCAGGCTCATTGTTGAAAGCTTACCCGAAGAACAGAAGATTATTTTTGCGCCCGATAGAAACCTGGGTGCGTATATCAATAAAGTTTCCGGAAGAGATATGCTTTTGTGGAATGGGGCGTGTATGGTTCATGAAATATTTTCGCTTGAAAAAATTACCAGGCTAAAAGAACGTCACCCCGAAGCTAAACTTATAGCGCACCCCGAATGCGAGGAAGCAGTGTTGAAGATTGCAGATTTTATTGGCTCTACAACCCAGTTGCTGAAGTACACTGAAGATCCGGCGTATAACAGTTTCATTGTTGCTACCGAAAGTGGCATTCTTCACCAGATGCAATTGAACTCGCCAGAGAAGACTTTCATAGCGGCTCCACCTGATAATGCATGTGCATGTAACGATTGCCCGCACATGAAGTTGAATACGTTGGAAAAGCTTTATTTGTGTATGAAATACGAGCTTCCGGAAATATTGATGGATGAAGAAATAAGGTTGCAGGCAAAGAAACCCATTGACAGGATGCTTGAAATGAGTAAGCAACTGGGGTTATAGTTTTGTCATATTTTACTGCGATAACCTTTACTTACTTGAAAGGCGGCATATTTTTTGCATAAATTCAAAAAAATGGCTAATTTGGTCGTTCGTCTGTATAATTAACTATTAATAATAACAAAATCTATGAAAAAATTCAACTTTTTGAAATTTTCACTAGCCCTTGCTTTGTTGTCTGGAAGTGCGCAGGTAGCATCGGCACAAGTGATGCCTCACTTTGAAACAAACTGGTATAGTGAGTATGTGGGTAACAGGATATCTGTAGTGGCTCCAACAAACCTTGCTAAACCCTTAATGTACACTATTGCTAAAGATGGCCCTGATGACGCTACCAGCCAATGGGGTCCTAACAGTTATATTCCGGCTACAGGTATTTTAGATAAAGACCTTGTTGCTACTGCTCCTTACGATGCTTGTGGTACACTTACAAATGGTGCTGCTATTGCCGGTAAAGTTGCTTTGTTACAACGTGGCGATTGCGAATTTGGTGTAAAAGCTAAAAACGCTCAGGATGCAGGTGCTGTTGCTGTATTCATAGTAAACAATGTTGATGGCCCTCCGGTTGGTATGGGTGCTGGTGCTGTAGGTAGCCAGGTTAATATTCCTGTTATCATGATATCTAAAGCTGAAGGTGCTATACTTAAAAATGCACTGGATAACAGCGTAAACGTTAAAGTAAGTTTGTCTATCTGGGGCAACAACTTTACCAACGATCTTGGTATTGTAGTAACAGGTGGTGCTACTAACTATGCTAGCGCAATACCTTATTCTCAGTTATCAAATGCATCTGGCGTGTCTGCTTACAGCATCGTACCAGGTGCTGTTATAGCTAACTTCGGTTCAGCTACTTTGAACAATGTTGTTGTTGCTGCAAAACTTACATGGTTCCCTGACAACGGTAACCCATCAGTAGTTTTCGATACAAACACTTCGGCTGATCCAATTGTTACTTTCGCTCCTACCGATTCTATCGTAACTCCATTCATAGATAAAATATATAATCAGCCTAATACAACTACCACAGGCCATTATGAACTGGAATACACAGCTTCTTCTGACGAAACTGACGAATATCCTAACGATAACACTGCTACTTACACAATGAATGTGACTCCAAACACATTCTCTCGTACTTCTTACGATTTAACAGCGGTTAAACCGAACTATGGTTCTTATTTTGGTTTTGCTTCTGGTAACGAGTTCGTATTTGGCCCTATGATGTATGTGGCTAAAGGTGATTATAAAGTAGAACACCTTCAGGTTTCAGTTACTACACCTGTAAATGCTGATCCTGAAGATAACAGCCTGGTTGATTTCGGTATCCTGAATGTTATCATCTGGAAATGGTCTGATGCTAACAGCGATGACGTAATGCAAGCTGGTGAAGTTACTAAAGTTGGTATTGCTACACACGAAATGGTGGAAGGCGATACACAACAGCAAATATTTACTTTACCTGTTGTTAGCTTTAGCAATGCTAATGCACCAATGATTACTGAAAACAATTCATGGTACTGGACAACTGCTATAATGCCTGCAAACACCTTCCTGGGTTGCGATGGACAAAGCAACTTCCAGCCACGTTCTTACTTTAAGAATAATGTAACTACAGGTGCTTCAAAAGATTTCTTTGCTCCAATATTTGCAGGTACCGATATCACATTTGCTGATGATCCTTCAAATCCTGCGCTAATGTATCCTTTCGAATCTACTAATAATCCTGATTCTGTTAGGTTTGCACAACAACGTAAAGGTGCGGTTGCTGGTATTTCATGGATAACTTCAGTTTTCCCTACTAGCGTTAAAGAAGTGAACAATACTGTTGCTCCAAATATCGAGCTGTATCCTAACCCAGCTGTTGACGTTATGAACGTTTCAGTAAAATTGGATAATGAAGCCAAGAAAGTTTATTATACTGTAGTTGATCAAATTGGTAGAAAAATTAGTGAAGTTGCACATCGCAATGTAACTACTGAAACATACCAAATACCAACTAACAATTTGGCTGCAGGTTCTTATTTCTTAATCATCAATGTTGATGGTAAACCTACTGTTAAACAATTTTCGATAGTTAAATAGGACTAACTATATCAGTTTATAAAGGGCGATGATACTATCATCGCCCTTTTTTATTGTTTTGTTCCACGTGGAACATTCTTAAATTATTCTAAATCATAGTTCCATCTTACCTTTGCAATCTTATGTTTCCTGAATTTGATGTAATAGTTGTTGGCGCAGGTCATGCCGGCTGTGAGGCTGCTGCCGCTGCTGCTAATATGGGCTCTAAAGTTCTGTTAATTACCATGAATATGCAGACAATAGCCCAGATGAGTTGCAACCCGGCTATGGGTGGTATAGCAAAAGGACAAATTGTTCGTGAAATAGATGCCTTAGGTGGTTATAGTGGTATAGTGAGCGATAAGAGCATGATCCAGTTCCGTATGCTTAACAAGTCTAAAGGCCCAGGTATGTGGAGCCCTCGTACGCAAAATGATCGTATGCTATTTGCTTCTACCTGGAGAGAAATGCTGGAAAATACCTCTAATGTTTCTTTTTGGCAGGATATGGTAAAAGGCCTAATTGTTTCACGTGGAACAATTGAAGGCGTAGTTACAGGTATGGGTCAGGAAATAAGAGCAAACTCAGTCGTTTTAACTAATGGTACGTTCCTTAATGGGGTAATACACGTAGGTGAGAAGCAATTTGGTGGTGGCCGCATGGGCGAAAAAGGCGCTACTGGTATTACAGAACAGCTCGTTGAACTGGGTTTTGAAAGCGATAGGCTTAAAACTGGTACACCTCCACGTATTGATGGACGTAGTCTTGACTACAACAAGATGGAGAAGCAGGATGGTGATGAAGAAATAGTTGGCTTTTCCTATCTCCCAATAGACAGAATTAAACCGGAACAACAAAGAAACTGCTGGATTACATATACTAGTCAGGAAGTACACGACATTCTAAAGACCGGTTTCGATAAATCTCCCATGTACCAGGGCCGCATACAAGGTAGCGGACCAAGATATTGTCCTAGTATAGAAGATAAGGTAACTCGGTTCGCCGAAAAAGACCGCCATCAGTTGTTTGTAGAACCTGAAGGATGGAATACTG
>CBFGNI010000079.1:0-11847 GCA_965650105.1 uncultured bacterium
CTACCATACTTACCTTTAAAAACAGTATCGAGTACAGGAGCCCACAAGATATTTAACACAAGGGGAATAAGTACTGCAATGAATATTTCGATGTGAAAAATATTCTTCACAATGTTTTTTTTATCATCATCCATTTTCATTTCAGCAGATAATAACCTGGCAAATTTAGCCAGCAATATAGGCGCTATCACAGTTATAGGCAACCGGGCCAATTCAAATGCCCTGTATGCAAAGGAATATTCGGCCGTCATAGCCGAAGTGCCTAAAATACCAAGTAACACCCAATCTATTCTCGACAGGCTGGAATCGAATATAACAGATATATATTGCGGCAGCGATTCCTTTACCAGCTTTTTATATGCCAGCCATCTTAACCGGAACTTGAAATTTTGATTTTTACGCACATATAGTAAAAGAGAGAAAAATTCAATTGCTGCACACAATATCATAATGCCTACAGCTACTTGTATACTTAATCCAGCACCTTTTACATATACCAGCGATAAAATGATCTTCAACGTATTGCTACATACTGCTATAATACCATAAGGAGTAAACCTCTGTTTTGCATTCAGCATCTGCTTCAAAGGGGTAGCCATGTAAGTAAATGCCTGCGCTATAAAGAATAATGGTAAAAAGTGCAGCTCAACCTTATGAGTTATGGCCGAGAGAATTGCTAATGTAATAAGTGCAATTGCCGAACCGGCAAACGCATGTAATAGAAAGGCGGTGGCAGCCCAGTCGGACCGGGAAGAAACTGCTATACGCCTAAAAACTACCTGCTCCATTCCCAGACTAAGCAACGTAGTTATCATTATACATAATGCATTTGCCCAGCTAATTATTCCAAAATCGTCTTTAGATAGATAAAATGAAGCTATAAGAAAAAAAGTAACTCCTAAAACCTGTACAGCAATAGCCTGCAATCCTGATGAGAATATATTTTTTAAGAGGTTACTTTTCAATGAAACGCATATTTTTAAACGGCGGGTAAAATTAGCATTAATCAACTACTTTTGTTGTATGCTGCAAGCAGGTTGGCTTAAACAGATGCCGGGATACTTAATATGCGTCATCGCATTTTTTATTCCATTCCCGTTCATTTTTAGCTCTGTTTCCATTATCCTGCTTGTAATATTCTGGCTACTCCAAGTCAATTTTAAAGACATCTTCAGCAGTATAAAGCAAAGAAAGCTACTTTGGCCGTGGATTATTTTTTATCTATTACATACCATAAGTTACTTCTACAGCGAAAACAAGCAAGGTTCAGCTTTCGATCTGCAGGTCAAATTAAGTTTAATAGTATTTCCTTTAGTTATTGGCACCGGCAATATTAATATGAAACTATTTGGCAAAATTATTCTGTCTTTTGCCACGGGAATAGCTGTTATCGCTGTATTTTGTTTTATACGCGCTTTGAATATCTGGCTCGAGACCGGCAGCACTGCCATGTTTTTTTACCACAACCTTGTTAACAACCTGGACGCAAATGCTATCTATATGTCCTGGTACGCCCTACTTGCTATATCGGCTCTATTATTATTTCCCTGGGGTAATTATGCTCCTAAAATCCCTAAATGGATAAGAATAATAATTTTATTAATATTATCTGTATTTGTTATAGTATTATCATCGCGTTTGCTGCTCACCTTATTTTTCGTAGTAACAATCCCTGTGTTCTTTTACAACCATGCCAGGAATACCAAACTTACAACAGGCAAAATATTAGCCGCCAGTACTATTATCATTGCCATACTATTACTTGTTTTTACTACTAAAAACCCCATAAAGCAACGATATGATGATATTTTACACAAAAACTTTAGCCAGGTTTGGTTAACAGATTATAGCAATGTTGAAGACAGTTCTTTTAGCAATTTAACGCTAAGACTCTTTATCTGGAGAGTTGGTTTTGAGAATATTAAAGAACACAAACTTTTTGTATATGGTGCTGGTAATGGCGATGTTACCATATTGCAAAATGCAAAAATGGCTGAGTATAAAATCCGTAATATGAATTCAACCGACCCTGCCGCCCGGTCCAATCTACAAAACATCAATACGCACAATATGTTTTTACAGTCGCTAATGATGTTAGGTATTCCAGGGTTACTTATGTTTATTCTTATTATTGTATTACCATTTCTATATTTAAATAAAGTAGGTGAAGCTAAATACATATACATAATATTCAATATTGTTTCCTTCCTGTTTATGATGCAAGAATCTGCATTGCAGTCGCAAGCTGGAGTAGTTTTCTTTTCGCTGTTCTCTATGATATTTTATAGCATTAGCTATTCATTAACATCTCATAATTATCTTAAAAACAATTAATTATTAATTTTTTTAAAAAAAATATAGTTATTCCATAAATTTGACACGATTTTTGCTGTTAAGAGGATAATCACAGCAAACGTAATATTACATTAAGATTTAATGGAACAACCCTTTGTCATAAAATTTCCCACGGTACAACCTTCACGCCCCGCTGCCCCCCAGTCGGATGTAGCAGAAATACGTGAAATGTTCCGTGAAATAAATCATAGGTACATGGTTTATCAGCCACCAGCATACTATGCTTCCATTAAAAGATTTATGGATATTGCTATTTCTATGACATTCATATTACTGGTAATGTCATGGCTATACCCTATAGTTGCACTGCTGATTAAGTTAACATCAAAAGGACCTGTTTTTTTTATACAAAAACGTACAGGATATAAAGGTGCGGAATTTGATTGTTTTAAATTTCGTACAATGTATGTAAATGCTGAAGCTGATACCAAGCAAGCAACGGCTAATGATAAACGCATCACTTTCATAGGTAAATTTTTACGTGCCACACACCTTGACGAAACACCACAATTCTTTAATGTTTTGATAGGCGACATGAGCATTGTTGGCCCACGCCCGCACATGTTATATCATACACGCCATTATGCACAAAATATACCTTATTACAACCTGCGCCATGAAGCTACCCCAGGCATGACGGGCATGGCCCAGATAAAAGGGTATATAGGTGAAATAAATATAGACCGCGAACTAAGAAAACGTGTACAATGGGATATATATTACTTGAAGAATCGCAGTGTATGGCTTGATCTTACTATTGTAATTACCACCTTTGCGCAGGTAATCAGTAAAGCTTTTTCAGGGTTCTTTGCTAAGAATTAACAGTCCGTAATCTTACTTAAATATTTTTCTGTTCTCGTTTTTTATGCTATCTTTTGGCATAGAAAACGAGATTTTTTATGCCCATTATACTTACTGCAACCGATTATTCAGAAGTAGCTAATCACGCAGTAGATTACGCATGCAGCATGGCGCAAACTTATGCAGCTAGTGTTACGGTAGTACATTCATTTATTATACCTGTTGTAATAAGTACCGATACACCAATGCCAGCTATTTCTATTGAAGAGGCCAGAAATATTGCAATAGAACGTATGGATGCATTAATTACTGAGCTTAAAACCAGATATACAGGTATTGATATAAGGAGCGATATAACATATGGGGATATTACAGATAGCCTGCAGGAATATACCGAATCGGTACAGCCATGGATAATTGTAATTGGCAACAGTAGCAGCGAGGATACAAATTTTTGGCCGGGAAGCAATCTTATTAATTCACTTAAAGGATTGCCGTATTTAGTTTTAGCAGTACCAGCCAATGCAAGCTATAAGCCAATAAAGAATATATGTTTTGCCTGCGACTATAAAAATACCGATGAACATTTACCTGCCAATGATCTTATAAAGATTGTAACGGCTACAGGCGCCAAGCTGCATATATTAAACGTCACCAAAAACAAGGACGGTGAGGAAGGTGTAACTACAGTGCCAAATTTATTGAAAGATCTGTTGGAAACCATTACTCCTGAGTACCACTTTGTTGATGGTGAAGATATAGACGAAAGCATACAACAATTTGTGACTGAAAAAAACATGGATTGGCTAGTGGTAATGCCTCATAAACATGGTTTTTTCGAAGGCTTGTTGCACAGGAGCCATACTAAAGCTATGGCTCGTATGAGCCATGTCCCATTAATGGCACTACATGAGGTAAATAAATAAGGAGCTTTAAAGAGCCCCTTATTTATTATTATTTTGAGATTTTTTATTTCCTTTCAGCATCTTTTTTGCCAAATTAAAACCAATATCCAGTAGCTTCCATTTCAGGTAGCCTCCCAGTACTTCTATTGCAAGCTTTTTTATAATACCCCCTCCTTTTCGACCCATTTTGCCTAAAAGAGGACCAGCAAGAGAAAGTGCAATATTGACAGGTAAAGATTTAGCTCCCCCAAAAAACTTAGCAATTACAGACACCCAATCGATACCATCAGTATCGGTGTCGTCTTTGTTCAATTTCGTTTGCGTTAAACCTGCCCAAGGGTCTTTCATATGCTTGCGTGTCACCTGCTCTTCACGCATTAGCAATTGCTTCTCGTGTTTCAGTTCCGCAAGGCTTCGCAATTTCTTATTATATAGTTTCATCGCAGCAGTTAATTTGAAAATTAATGGCTCTTATCCTCTGCTTCGTCTTCGCCATCATCGTCTTCGCTGGCAGAAGTAAGAACATTAATAAATAAACCACTAAATAGCCTTAAAATGTGTTTTCTTAATGCAACGAACAAAAGAATTAATAAGACATAAATGCCCGACGTAATAAGGAAACCACCGGCACGCGAATCTACCACCTCGGTCATATACTCACCTAAGCCTATGCCAAAGAAAATAAATATTGCCAGGAGTATGAATAGGATTACTATAATATAAAGAAGATAGCTCATTACGTTTGAAACGTGTTCTATAAAAGTGAGCTTCATCATCTTCACTTTTACATCAACGTAATCAGCCACCTTCTCTTTTACCTTACCAAAGATATTTACCATTCTTTAGTTTTAAACGTTGTAAATCTCTTCTTCAAGGTCTGCCGCCTGCTTGCTAAATTTCCCTTTAAGATTGCTCAAGCGGTCTTTTACCTTTTCCATATTCTCGCTACGCGTATCTTTATCGGTAGCTAAAATATATCCGACTGCAGCGCCAATCGCAGCGCCAATTAGTAGTGTAGCAACTGTTTTACCTGTGTTTGCCATAGTTGTTAATTTAGTTTTTCAATGATAGATTGATACCTCAAAACTACTAAATATCATGCCAAGACTTTGATTGGCAGGTATATAATTGGCAAGATTTTAATAAAATAAAGTGAACGCAACAATTAACGGGAAACACACAACACGAAATGAACATTATTAACTCTGACAATTTAAAGCAATACCTGTTAATTGCGCTTATAGTAGTTTTAGGCATTACTTTAGGTAAGCAACTATATGAGTTCTTCCCAGGCTTGCTTGGTGCTGTTACCCTATATATTCTTATGCGACAGTACTTCTTTAGGCTTACTGTAATAAAAAGTTGGAAGAAATGGGTTGCAGCAACTGTTTTTATTCTAGGATCCATCATTTTGTTTGTTGTGCCTGTGGTTATAATGATCCAAATATTATTGCCAAGGCTTGCAGAATTTACCAGCGACCCCGCGAAGCTTTCCTCTATGCTGGACGTCTTAACGCAAAAGCTAAAGCATATTTCTCCCATGCTGGATATTTCGCCGGAGCAGATAGATTCACTTACACAAAATATCACGTCATCGCTGCCAACCGTATTATCGGCAACACTGAATATGGTTACCAATGCCGTATTGGCTTTTTTCATTTTATATTTTATGTTGGTTGACGGGCGGAAAATGGAATACACCATTCAAAAGTATTTACCACTACAGGATACTAATATTGATAACGTTTGGAATGCAACTAGGGTAATGGTAGTATCAAATGCTATTGGCATACCAGTATTGGCTGCATGCCAGGCAGTGGTAGCCATGTTGGGCTATTGGATATTCGGTATAGAATCGTATATACTATGGGGAGTACTGACGGGTATATTTTCGTTAGTACCTATAATAGGCACTGCCGTTATTTGGGTACCATTATGTATTTATCTTTTTGCAACCGGACAAAGTGGCGCAGGTGCCGGTTTATTGTTTTACTCGCTGCTGGTAACTGGCAGTATAGATAATATACTTCGTTTTACTATACTAAAAAAACTGGGAGATGTGCACCCTATCATTACCGCACTGGGCATTATAGTGGGCATACCACTATTCGGTTTTATGGGTTTTATTTTTGGGCCCTTGCTTATATCCTATTTCCTGCTTCTTATAAAAATATACCGGGTAGAGTTTGCACCACGCAATAATATTGCAGAAAAATAATACTACTGCTTGTAATACCTGTTTTCGTCAATATACTTCCATACCGCATCAGGCATCATGTAGCGGACAGACTTATCGGCCTTTATTTGCTTCCTGAGAAAGGTGGATGATATTTCAAGCAGAGGGGCATCCAGAATATTTATTTTAGCATTGTATGTTTCAGTTATCTCAAAACCCGGACGCTTGTACACTATAAACGAATAGTGTTGTACCAGTTGTTCATAATTTTTCCACCTGGACAGGTTTTGAAAACTATCTGATCCGATAACAACAGAAAATTGCTCCAGCGGGAAACGTTCAGTTAAATATGTTAGTGTATCTATAGTGTACGAAGGTTTGGGCAAATGGAACTCCACGTTACTTGCCCTGAACTTATTATTATCTTGTATAGCCAACTCTACAAGGTGAAGACGGTCGTACTCATTCAGTAAAGAATGTGCGTCTTTTAAGGGGTTGTGAGGTGATACTACAAACCATATTTTGTCTACATCACTATTCTCTACTACATGATTGGCTATAATGAGGTGGCCTATGTGGATAGGGTTAAAACTGCCAAAGTACAAACCTATGTGCATGGCGCAAATGTAATTAAAACAGCTATGCGAATATTGGCAAAACCGGAATTAAGTTAAAAGTAATATCTCTATACCAGGGCTACCGGCGTTACCATTATCTTTTCCGCGTCGCTACGGCGTATGCTGAGGTAATAGCCGGCAATTTGTATGGCAAGAGGATCGCCCATTGGCGCTATCATCTGTATCCAAACCGGTTCGCCGGGTATGCAGCCCATTTCCATAAGTGTAAGTTGAAAATCACTCTGTTCGTGGTGTTTTATTACAGCACGTTTGCCGGCAGGCAGCTTTGAAAGCGGCACAATCTGTTCCTCTATCACATTCATTTGCAATGCAAAGGTACATAAATAAAAAGACCTCGAAAATGTTTCCGAACTTCGCACAAAATCAATTTAATAATGCCCGCCCGATTTTATGAGCAGGATGTAAAAGCCAGGTTAAAAAACAAACGCAAGCTATCCAGCTTCCTCGATACAATTGTGAGAGAACATAATAATGTTAAAAAAGTAGATCTGACATACGTGTTTTGCACCGATAAATATTTGCTTCAGATCAATAATGACTTTTTAGCACATGATACTTTTACGGATATTGTGACCTTCGATATGAGTACGAAGGCAGATGAACTGATTGGAGAAATGTACATTAGTGTAGAACGTATAGCTGAAAACGCACACGAATTTTCGGTAAGCTATGACGAAGAACTGCACAGGGTTATTTTTCATGGTGCGCTACATTTATGTGGATTCAAAGACAAAAAAACAAGCGACAAACAAGAAATGCGCAAACAGGAAAATATATGTTTACAACAATACTTTAGCAGTAAATGACACCAGAGATACTATTTGAAAATGATGATATGCTTGTTGTAAACAAGCCTGCAGGCTTGCTTGTAATACCCGACAGGTTCGATACCAGCGCCACTTCACTTAACCGCGTGCTGGAACAAAAACTACAACAAAAAATTTGGGTGGTACACCGCCTTGACCGGGATACCAGCGGCGCTATTTGCTTCGCCAAAAACGAGGAAACTCACAAATATCTTTCCAGCATCTTCCAGGAACATAAAGTAGGTAAATATTACCTGGGCCTGGTGCATGGCAGGGTAACCCCTGAAGAAGGAACTATTGAAAAGCCAATAGCTGAGCACCCGGCCATAAAAGGGAAAATGATAGTAGCTAAAAAAGGGAAACCTTCTGTTACCGACTATAAAGTGATAAAACAATGGCCGCTCCATTCTTTGGTTCAATTTCAGATACATACCGGGCGTACACACCAAATCAGGGTGCACATGCAGTCTATAGGCCATTCTATTGTATGCGATGAAGTTTACGGTGATGGTAAGCCTTTCTTTTTATCCGGCATAAAGAAAAAATACCACCTTTCTGATCACGATGAGCAAGAACGCCCATTACTTAGCAGGTTGGCCTTACATTCTTCAAAACTGATACTGAGTACTGAAAAAGGTGAAGAGATACATATTGAAGCTCCTTTACCCAAAGATATAAATGCATGCATTAAGCAGCTAGATAAATGGTCTGTAAACAGCTAATTCAGATTATATTACTTTTGCATGCTCAACTAATTTATAACATTAAAATAAATATCCTTGAAGTCGAACATAAATATCCAGGTAGAACTGGATGAAGAGAAAATGCCCGAAACCATAGAGTGGAACGCACCGGGTGGTGGCGTAGATGAATTTCAAAAAGCTAAGGGCGTTTTACTTGGCTTGTGGGATGGTGAAGAAAAATCGGCTATGCGTATAGACCTGTGGACAAAAAAAATGATGGTAGATGAAATGAACGACTTTTTTTACCAAACCCTTTTCGGTATGGCAGACACCTATCAGCGGGCAACTAAGAATGCCGAACTGGCTGCGGAATTGAAACAATTTGCAAAAGACTTTCTTACCAAGGCAAGCGATGCGCTGGAGAAAGAAAACAATGCTTAAAAACTGATTTAATATGTCACTGGAACAAAAAGTAATGGATGAAATGAAGCAGGCTATGCGTGCAAAAGACGAAGCCGCTTTACGTACATTAAGAGCTATAAAGGCTGCTATACTTATTGAAAAAACATCTGCAGGAGCCACCGATAGCATGACGGAAGATGCTGAAATGAAAATGCTGCAAAAAATGGCTAAGCAACGCCGCGATTCGCTGGATATATTTACTACCCAAAACCGTGAAGACCTGGCCAAAAAAGAAAAAGAAGAGCTGGATATTATAGAGCGTTTTTTGCCAAAGCAAATGTCGGCTGAAGAATTGCAATCAGAGTTGAAAGCTATTATAGCACAGGTTGGTGCCACTTCGGCTGCCGACATGGGCAAAGTAATGGGTGTTGCCAGTAAACAACTGACAGGCAAGGCTGATGGCAAAGCCATATCCGAAACCGTAAAACAATTATTAGCGCAAGGCGCATAGCATTATGGCGCTTGATATAATAGGCGTTACATTGATCATTGTATTTTTTATACGCGGCTACATGAAGGGTATCATTGTAGCCGTTTTTTCTGTTTTAGCTATAACGTTGGGCATTATTTGTTCCTTAAAGCTATCGGAAAAACTGGCTAGCTTCCTTTATGAAAAAGGATGGGTAACATCGGGCTGGGCACAACTGGTAAGCTATGTATTATTATTTGTAGCTATAGTCTTGATTGTAAGAGTGGTGGCCAAAGCTATTGAAACATCGGCAAAAGCGCTTATGATGGGTTGGATAAATAGTGGGATTGGCGGCTTACTCTACGCTTTGATGGCTGCGGTGATCTGGAGTTCATTTTTATGGATAGGCAATGAAATGCAATTGATAGATGAAGAAACAAAAGCTGCTTCTGTAACATATATTTACTTTGCGCCGCTGGCTCCCTGGTTGTTTGAGCGAATAGGAAAAGTTTGGCCGATGGTAAAAGATATTTTTGGTAACCTGCAGCATTTCTTCAACGGTGTAAACTTTCCCTCGCATGTGGATACTGCTCGATAACTACGATTCATTTACTTACATCTTACACCACTACCTGCTGCAAACGGGTAATGAATGTGCAGTGTACAGGAATGACGAGCTTACTATGGAACAGTTGATAGCATTAAACCCTTCAAAACTTATTATATCACCGGGGCCCGAAACACCTTTACAGGCAGGCATTTGCATGAATGCTATTGCTCATTTTTATGATAAGGCCCCTATTCTTGGTATATGTCTTGGTCACCAGGCTTTAGGTATGCATTTTGGTGCACAACTTGCTTATGCTCCATACCCCATGCATGGTAAAGAAAGCGTAATTGAGCATAACGCTTCTCCTTTATTCAATACGCTACCACGCTCCTTCAATGCAATGCGTTACCACTCTTTAGTGCTGGCAAACCTTCATGCTACAGGATTCGTTGCTACGGCTTATAGTGCCGATGATAAAAGCATAATGGCAGTACAACATAGTGTATATCCCTGTACTGGCATACAGTTTCATCCGGAGTCTGTTGGCACTGCCTATGGCCAGCAAATAATTAATAATTGGGCTGCTATGTATCGCTAGTTATTACAAAATTCTTGCTTAGCTGCTTGTGCATCTTTATAACCAAGTCTTACCGCCATATCAAGATCAGCACAGGGCGATTGATTGGTTTTGTACTTCACCATTGCCTTCCAGTACCAGGCTGCACCGTTTTTATTATTCAACAATATGGCCTTGTCCAGGTCGCCAAGAGCAGCAACTGTTTGTGTTAGCTTTGCATAAGCAATACCTCGCCTCATATAAAATAGCGGATCATCATCCTGGTATGCTATTGCTTTTGTATAATTGTCTATTGCGTTCTGTAAATAATTCTGTTGTTCCAGGCAATTTGCTCTTATAAAATAAGCTCTAGCATTTGCAGGCTCTGCCTGGAGTACTTTGTCGATATCTGCAAGAGCTTGCAGGGGTTTACCAATTTGCTGAAATAATAGGGCACGTGTAAACAAGGCTTTAGGATACTCATTTATACTTATGGCTTTGTTCAATGCAGCAAGCGATGCAACAGCATTATTTAGCCTTAAAAGTATCACTCCCTTATTGTACCAGGCCTTGTAATTATTAGGATCAATCTCTATGGCCCGTTCTATATGTTGCAGCGCTTCACCATAATTGCCTTCTTTTAAATATACCCCACCCATACTGCTCTGCGCTACCGATGAATTAGGAAAGGTTTCAACAATTGAAGCCCAAAAATGATGCTCAGACAACCATATATCATTACGTTGATATGTCATTGCAAATGCTATTCCTGACATAAGCACAAATCCTGCTATTGCTAACCACTGCATTGCAAATTTGCCGGCCCACAAGTACAAATAATAAACCACCGGAAACCAGATACCAATACAGGCTATATACAAATATCTGTCAGCCATCAGCACCTCGCCAAACTGCACAAACTGCAACACGATTGCAATGTTGGCTGTATAGAATATGATGCCCCCGCACCATACATACCTTTGTTTTCTGTACGCAATTATTGCTGACAGGATAATACCTACCGCTACACCTAAATAAAGTATATGAATGAAACCTGTTGTCTGTGGGTAAGGATACAATACTGAAAGGTTAACCGGCAATAATAATTGCAATATATATTGTACATAAGCATAACCCGCAAATACAATTGTATCCCATGCTGTGTATTCAGGATGCATATTGAGAAATGTCCCCTCATCCTGTGCCTTAACCCCAACATACGCAACTATTATCGCTATCAGTAAAAGGGGTAGCTTCTCCAGCCATACTCTTTTCGTTTTCAGGGAACGGTTCATCCATACATCAACGGCAAATAAAGCTACCGGCAAGCTGATAGCTGCAGCTTTACAAAGCATTGACAGTACCCCTAGTAATATTACCCAAACAAGCTTACCGGTTTTACCACTGATGATATATACTACATATTGATGCAATGCTAACAAGAAAAAGAACCCATACAATACATTCTTTCTTTCCGCTATCCACGATACACTTTCTGTTTGCGTA
>CBFGNI010000080.1:0-11824 GCA_965650105.1 uncultured bacterium
TGGGCTGTTTTAGGTACCATAGCATTTGTTCAGTTCTTAGATAATAATATCCTAATGCCACGTATAGTGGGTTCAAAAGTAAAAGTAAATGCGCTTGCCAGTATAGTGGGTATAGTGATAGGTGGTACTATGGCAGGTATATCGGGCATGTTCCTGTCGATACCACTGATGGCATTGCTGAAAATAGTATTTGACAAAACAGAACATTTGCGCCAATGGGGTGTATTGTTAGGCGATGCAAGACCAGGTCTTAGCCCCGTAGGTAACAGGATGTTTCGTGTAGCAGATAAATTGAAAGAGCAAAGAGACAAACAAATAGATAGTAAAATAGATAAAGCAGAGCGTGAAGACGAATAGATAAAATTTTAAATTACACTTTAAAAAAATCACCTCCTACTGTCTTAAATAATTGAAATTAAATGTTTTATAAAAATTTGTTCAGTTCGACCGACTTATAAAAAGAACCTATAAACTGCTGACAATATAAATAGCCTGCATTTTTAAAAAGGATTTGTCACGGCGATATAATTAGAATTTGTCATGGTTAATATATGATTGCCATACTACTGTCATCGTTTAGAAAATTGTAACAAAATTGTATTCTTAAAGTAAAAAATATATGTTAGATTTATGTTAAGCTCATAAAGCCTATTTAGTCACTTGTAATCTATCGATATGAAAAAGTTATTAATACTTCTGTCGAGTTTTATTTGCACCAACACCCTATTTGCAGCTTCGGTTAATAACGCTGAAGCAGGAGTGACAGGTGGTAACACAACCGGTGGAGGAACTTTTCCGCATTTTATTTTTCTGCCTGATGATAATAGTACAACTCAGCCAGCGTATATGCGCTTAGTTAGTTATGTGTATAATAAGAATAACGGGTCGGTATTTGTTCCGCAAGATTCTACTACTTATATCTACGATAATAATGAAAGGGGTGGGAGTATAACTGCAGAAGACCTTACTAACGATGAGCGTGTTTTATTTGATGAAAGTTATACATATATAAAGGGCCAAAGTGGTGGGTTCAGGGGTATAATGAAACGTATGCAGACATACGACCCTGAGAGCCAGGTTTTGAGTCTTAAATTCATGCCCTGGCGCCAAACAGGCTGGGTAGATTCAGCCCGCTACTTATATGGCTACAATGATCATAAAATGACCGCTTCTGCCCTGGAATTATGGGTTGCATCGCAATGGGATCCACATGTAAAATCTGACATCATTTACAACGGCATAGGTAAAGTGTTGAAAATGGATGCAACTAACTACAAAATGTATTTTACCTACGATGGTAATAATAATTTGACCGAGTTGCGCGATGAGCAATGGACAGTAAGCAGTGGCTGGAAGAATAAAACAAGAAATACTTATACCTATGGCTCCGTTGGAATGGAAACCCAAATTTATGAGGAATGGGATGGCCTTAACTGGATATATAAAAGCAAATGGGAATACACATATTTCGCATCGAAGGTAGAAACGATGACAGAGTATGAAAGAACCGGTAGTGTATGGACACCGGTGAATAAACATATATACACATACGGTAACAGTTTGCAACGTACAAGTGAAACAATACAGAATTGGGACAATACAAGCAATAAATTTGTAAACAGCAAATACACCGAATACACTTATACATCGGATGTGATATTAACTGACGTTACTACCAATCATTGGGATGGTAGCAACTGGCAAACAGGGGAAGGCGATGAACACTATCATTACTATTATGAACCGTACTTTCCAACAACAGTTAAGAATGTGATAGCACAAAATGACGTGCGTCTATTTCCAGTGCCTGCAGCAAATACATTGAACTTAAATATTGGATGGAATAAGCCGGAAGCATTCAACGTGGCAATATGCGATATGCGTGGTGTTGTAGTAAAAAATTGGGCTGAACAACCAGTGCAAAATTACAATAAGCAAATTGATGTTAGTGATTTACCTAATGGCAACTATATCATTAAAGCGAGCAGTTCAACAGCGCAACTTACAGAAAGGTTTATTGTAGCTAAGTAATAGCTGCGAGATATAATAAAAGTGGCACCCTGCTCAGGGTGCCACTTTTATTATAAATATTATTATTTTGTGGTTAAGGAAAATATAAAGCCGATGAGACTGCCGTTAACTTGTTTGTTGGTTTTAATATCGTTCAACTGTTGGGCGCAAACCGATGAAGATGCCGAACCGCTGATGACACCAAGTGTACTTGCTTTGGATACAACATTATCTGTAGCCAACCACTTTAGCGACGAAATAAGCAACGTAGCGCCCGGCTATAAGTTTGCATTTGTAGATAAAGGGCAATCGAAAACGGTTAAAAAAATATATAAGACCGATAACAACGAAACATTAAAGATTGAATATAAATACAGCCTGGAAACGGAAGATACCACAGGTGGTAAGAAGCCAATGGTAATTTTTCAGCGCATAATAGCCGAAGCGGCAATGATGGCTAAAATTTATAATTTTCTCTTCAAAACGGATATTACAGCAGCACAATTGCCGGCATACAGCTCAACAGGTATGGATATTTATTATATGGGTAAGGTGCACCAGTTTATTTTTCAGCCTGATGACTATGCCCCCGGCTACTGGATGATGAGTTTTGTAAGGTGATTCCCCCATTATATTATAAAATGCGGAAAAATATATGTGAGTCGGTATAAAATTTTTGTAAACTCACGTAACATCAATAATTTCATGTACATTTATAAAAAGTACCAGCCTGTTGGCTAGTATAGTATATCAAAACAGGATAAAAAATGACCAAACTTTTCGTAGGTAACCTCTCTTATCAAACCACCGGAGATGACCTAAACCAACTTTTCAGCCAGCATGGTGAAGTTACTTCTGCATCAATCGTAATGGACAGGGAAACAGGCCGTAGCCGTGGCTTCGGGTTTGTAGAAATGCCGAATAAAGAGCAAGCAGACGCAGCTATTTCTTCTTTGAACGAACAAGAATTTCAAGGCCGCAACATTACAGTAAATGAAGCAAGGCCTAAGAGTGAATCTCGTGGTGGCGGTGGCTACGGCGGCGGTGGAAACCGTGGCGGTGGTGGCTATGGTGGCGGTGGAAACCGTGGCGGCGGCGGTGGTTATGGCGGTAACCGTGACCGTTATTAAAAACTAAAGCTATTTCCGCATCCTATGCGGAACAATATATTACAGGCAACATCGTACTTGAATAAAGTATGACGTTGCCTGTTTTATTTGTGCCCAAACTATCAAACTACTGCTTAACTAAGGTGGCGTAAGTGCGGCATAAAATTTACCTTTGCTGCTCAAATTATCGCATCAAAAATTATGGCACTGATAGCACCTTCAATTTTATCGGCAGACTTCCTGAACCTTGGCAGGGATATAGAGATGGTAAATAATAGCGAAGCTGATTGGTTTCACCTGGATATAATGGATGGCAGGTTCGTGCCCAATATTAGCTATGGCATGTCGATAATAGCCCAGATGAAAAAAGCGGCAAAGAAGACCTTTGATGTGCACCTGATGATAGTAGAGCCGGAAAAATATTTTGAAGAATTTAAAAAAGCGGGCGCTGATATACTTACTGTACACTATGAGGCTTCCACACACCTTCACCGTAGCCTGCAGGCAATAAAAGCGTTAGGTATGAAGGCAGGTGTATCGCTCAATCCGCACACACCCGTGTCGTTGCTGGAAAATATAATTACAGAAATAGACCTTGTACTTATAATGAGTGTAAACCCCGGCTTTGGGGGGCAGAAATTTATACCGCAGGCGTTGGATAAAATTCGCAGCCTTAAAAAAATGATTCAAGCCGCAGGTTGCAGTACACTTATTGAAATAGATGGTGGCGTAACACTTGAGAATGCAGCTGAGATAGTAAATGCCGGAGCTGATGTATTAGTAGCCGGTAATACAGTGTTCTCTTCGCAAGACCCCGCAGATACGATAAAAAGATTGAAGCAAGCGGGAAAATAAATGTAACTTAATTAACGTTTATTTACCGTATGCACAAGAAACTATCACTTGTTGTCTTTTTACTATTTATTAACCTGTATTCATTTGCTCAGAAAGCAAAAATAAAAGGTATAGTTACCGGCGATAAAAAAAAGCCACTTGAGTTTGTAACCATAGGTGTGAAGGGCACTACCAATGGTACACAAACAGATATAAACGGGGCTTATACTATTGATGTACCTGCAGGTATAGCTGTAGGCGTTGTTTATAATTTTATAGGTTATCAATCGAAAGAAATAACGGTAACGCTTAATGAGGGGCAGGAATACCAAGCGGATATTAAGCTTGAAAAATCATCTACCACGCTTGATGAAGTAATAAAAAAAGGCGATAGGCGAGATGAGGCAGGCAATGTGATACTAGATGTAAGTAAAACAGCCCTGATACCTACCACAGGGTTTGGTAGCGGGGTAGAGGCACTCATAAAAACAATGGTTGGCTCAAATAATGAACTTACATCGCAGTATAATGTACGTGGCGGTAATTACGACGAGAATCTGGTCTACGTAAATGACTTTGAAATATACCGCCCGTTTTTAACACGCTCGGGACAACAGGAAGGAATGAGCTTTGTGAATGCAGATCTTGTATCGAACGTAAATTTTTCTGTAGGTGGTTTTCAGTCGCGTTACGGCGATAAAATGTCGAGCGTATTAGATGTAACCTATAAACGGCCTAAAGAATTCGGTGGCCGTATCATGGCCAGTCTTTTAGGTGCCAGTGTAGCGTTGCAGGGCGCTTCAAAAAATGAAAAACTTACCTATTTAGTGGGGTTAAGGCATAAAAGCAATCAATATCTGCTAAAATCGCAACCTACTAAAGGCATTTATAATCCTTCATTTACCGATGCGCAAGCACTTATCAACTATCGCTTTAACGATAAATGGGAAATGGAGGTGATAGGCAACTATGCGCGCAACAGGTTTAATTTTTATCCGGAAACGGCAACTACCAGCTTTGGTTTAATAAACCAGGCTTACCAAATGCGTGTTGTTTATAAAGGTAGCGAGATAGACCAGTTCGATTCGCGCTTTGGTGGCTGGTCAACAACATTCAGGCCTAATGAACGGCTAAAACTTAAGTTGCTGGCTTCCGGTTTTCAAACTAATGAACAGGAGACCTACGATATAAATGGTGAATATCTTTTTGGTGAGCTGGAAACAGATCTTGGCAAGGAAAGCTTTGGGCAAGTAAAAACATATTTAGGTACCGGTATCATACACAATTATGCACGCAACTACCTAATGGTAAATGTAGGCAATGTAGCACACCGGGGATCGTACAATGCTAACAAACATTACATACAATGGGGGCTTGATGCAAATGCGACGAGTATAACAGATAAACTACACGAATGGGAGCGGCGCGATTCAGCAGGCTATACACAGCCCTATCAGCCAAATAGCCTGCCGATGATGAAGTTGCTGACATCTTCATCCACATTCGACTATATGCGTTATACCGGCTTTATACAAGATAATTTCCGCTTTAACGATTCGCTGGGTCTTGCTATATCTGTTGGCGTACGGTTTAATTATAGCGACCTTAATAAGGAGTTTCTTGTGAGTCCACGCGTACAGATATCTTATAAGCCGAAGTGGAAAGGTGATATGATATTTAAACTTGCCGGCGGCCTTTATCAGCAACCACCGTTCTACAGGGAAATGCGCGATCTGAATGGTGTAGTAAATAAAAACCTGCTGGCGCAAAAATCGTTTCATATAGTAGCAGGTACCGACTACAATTTTAAGGCCTTTAACGACAGGCAATTTAAGTTTACATCTGAAGTTTACTATAAAGGGTTGTGGGATATTGTGCCTTATGAATATGATAATGTACGCATCAGGTATTTTGGCAAGAACGATGCAATAGGCTACGTATATGGTGGTGAGCTGCGTTTGTATGGTGATATAGTGAAAGATGCTACATCATGGGTTAGTATAGGATTGATGAAAGCTGCCGAAGATGTGACTGATGATAAAATAGTATTGAAAGATATGGCTGGCGCAGATAGCGCTACTGTATACCCGGGCTACATACCGAGGCCAACAGATCAAAGATTTATGCTAGGTATGTATTTTGAAGATTACTTTCCCAAATGGAAAAATTACAAAATGCATCTTAACCTGATGTACTCAACCGGTCTTCCTTTTGGCCCACCCGATAATAGCCGCTATGCTGATACACTTCGCTTGCCTGATTATAAGAGGGTAGATATTGGTTTTTCCGCATTGCTTGTAAAGGGTGAAAAACATGCTAATAGTAAAGTGCTGGGCTCGGTAAAAAATGTATGGCTGAGTGCTGAAGTTTTCAATCTGCTGGGCATACAGAATACACTATCCTATTCTTTTATACAAGACCAGACAACAAACCAAACATTTGCAGTACCCAACAGGCTGACATCAAGGCTAATAAACGTGAAGCTGGTGGTTGATTTTTAAAAATCCATCAGGTAATATAAAATAAAAAGGCTGCTCATTGAGCAGCCTTTTTATTTGAGTAAGATGAATTAGTGGGTAACTACTAATTTATGCGTCTGGTATGTTTTATTATCGGTTTGAATGTTTATCATGTACTGACCGGCTGTTAGTTGGGCAGTGCTGATGTTGTAGTTGGTTGTTGTTCCATCCATACCGATAGTTTGCAGCATCTTGCCTGTTATGTCTAATATCGAAATAGTGCCTTTGCTTGCCTTTGTAAAGCTTACATATACACTGCCATCAGCAGGATTAGGATATATTTCAGCTTTAGTTTGCGGTACATTAGCCACACTTTCCGGCACGCCATCGTAAATGAAGAAATCATCTATTGCAGCTTCTATATTGCTATCATCTCCATTATCTGATGCTATAAAACGAAGCTGCACACCTTTAGCATTAGGCAGATATTGATAAACTGCAAAGATTCTGCGGCGCCAGTTGGTATCGGTTTGCCTGGTCGATTCAACAACTTGTGTTGCGCTTACATCACTAGCCATTTCTACACGCCACAAGTCATCTCTTCTTGCTGAGCCTCCGCGGTCGTTAGCAAACCAACGGTGATATTCGATAATGGGGTAAACGAAACCTGTCAGGTCGTATGCCGGGGTTACCAGTGTGGTTTTGCCATTATCAACATCACTGGTACTTCTGAAAGTATAGCTATTAGTACTTGCAGTATTTCCTGTTACCATACATTTACCTTGTCCTGTTGTGTGGTCGATGCCTGTTTGGCTAATGAACCTTCCAAAAAGTGAACTATTGTATGATGATTTTGAAGGTTTAGCCTGTATCCATTTACCTGAAGTAGCTCTATCGGTACTAATACCTATCTGCCATTGAGCAGTATCCAGATCAGTTTCAAAATCAACCTTAATTACAGGATGCGTGCCTACAGCAAACTGATAAGGTATGGTAACATTGCTGGCTAAAGAAGGATCGGCCTGAAAGCCCCAAGGGAAGGTATTGCCTGGAAGGCCCAGGAAGTCAGATACTATGAAATAGTAGTCTATAATACTGCTCATAGGTTGCGCCGGGATTTGTGCAGAAAAACTGAAGCTGCCATTATTCACCATATTTAATGTATCCCAGGCAGAACTGCGGTTTCGGTACACCAGTTTTAAGCCCTGAAAGAAACTTGGATTAGTTAGCTCCAGGCTGGCATTGAAAGTGATAGGCTGGCCAGGCGGCTGGTGGGCAAGTTCTGTGTGTTTTAGAATAGCGTCTGCATTCAGGTAAATGCCGTGTTTGGCAAATGCGCGTGCTATACCTTCAATATTCGGCGTTCCATTGGTCAGGTCGTTATCATCATCATCGGCTAAAATTGCTGATACAAGCACATCGTGATAAACCATGCCTTCCATTCCGTTAGGCCCATCGGGCACATCATAATAAGTGGCGCTGAATAGGGTTGACATCATATCGTAGCTATTAAGGTTTTTAGCTACATCGTACCAGCAGCCGGCTATTATTTCGCCATCGGCATGTACTTCACCAGTTATGTCTTTCGGGAATACTTTATAATCTATATCGTAACGGCGGATAAAGCTGGCAGGACTACCGATATTGGTAAATCTGCCTAATATAGAATCTTTAGAAATACCCATTCCCCATACATCGGAATTACCTTCATTGAGCGCGCCGTTAAAAATAGTGCTAGCTCCCTGGTCGGCATAAAACATATCGGAAATAGCATGGCCATATTCGTGGTAGATTATGTCGCCAATCTCAGCAAAAGATTTACAGCCACCACCTTCAGCAAAAAAGTTGATTGAATTGCCTGAATAAAATGCGTTACAAGTGCCGCCACCAATATCAACATTGGTACGAAGTGAAAAATCCAATCCGGTAAATGTGGGGAGCTGGAGTTTCATAAAATCGTGTACCCTATTTACGTGATAATATGCATTTATCAAACGGTCGTTCAATACGCCTGTATTAGGCAATGTATATTGGCCGGAAGTGGTGAATATTTCTGAAACTGTTGGAGTAGTGCTGCCTTGATCAAAAACGGTAGACCATGCGCCTTGCAGGTAAATAGTGGTAGTTGCTACCGGATCGGTAGTAGTGAAGAGGCCTGTATCGTTGGTGCGTGTGGGCAATAAGTTTACTTCTACATCAAGATGCGGGAACGGTTCTAAAACAGGAGGCACAGTTGTGTTCTCTTTATAAACAGAACCAAATACCTGTACATCGATGTCTGATTTTACTTTGTTCATCCTATACAGCAACTCACCATTTGTTGCATCTATATAACCATCCAATTCGAATGGAATACTTGTTTTGTCGGTGCCAGTTGCTACAACATGCCAGGCAGGGTGGAGTTCATATCCTTTTTCAGTAGGTACAGGAAACCATACCCAAGCAGCATCAGCGACGTGTTTGGTAATACTTGTAACATCGACACCACTTAACAGTGTACCTGCATCAATAATTTGCCTGTTAGATAAAGTAAGCGCAGCATTTTGTACCGGGCGCCCGTATACTTGTTTTTTTATACGTGTTATTCTACCATCCGGCGAAAAACGGAAGCTTAGTTTAGAGAAAATCACTTCATGATTGTCTATATATTGTTTATAGTCTACATAAGAAGCTTTAGGAGCGCTAATATTTCTCGATGTTCTCCATTCAGAAGCGTTTACGCCCGCATGGTTAAGCTTTTGGTTTATTAAAACCTGGCTTTTGGCCTCGTTAGTACTACCCGCAACTACAGTTGCACGTCCGTACAAATCAAACACGCCACCGCTTATTTTATCGAGACTAAACATCCAGCCGGGAAAGTTAGTTTTTAACACCGCTATCTCTTCAGCACCTAAAGAGTTTGCTCGAGAAACTATATCACTACCATTGAAAATGGAGTAGGTATAGTCCTTACCACTGTCTTGCGCATTGGCAGGCAAAATAGTTCCTACCAGGCCAAAGGCAATTAAAAATCTTCTCATTATTTTAATTTATGGAGTTTAAGGAATGTAATATACTTAAATGTACTTACATGAATTGCGGAAAAGTGACGAAACGAGCACTATTGTTAGCGGAATAGACTGATAAATACTATTAAACCATGTTGCATTATTATTAGTCTAATATTTGCCGGGTTGGTGCATACCCGTTGATACGCAAACAAAAATACCAGATTAACGGTATGTGATTTTTGCAGCATCTAATACAATTTTATATGTCAGTTTCAATTTTTATGGAGAAAGTACTGAAGGTGTACCCTATTTCTACAGGTAATGAGTTAAACGTATTTGCTACTGAAGAAATGCAAGAAATTAAGATCATGGATCTGACGGGGAATATTGTTCACACTTGTAAGGCAAACGATAGAAAAAAGAATACGATCAATATAAAAGAGTTACCTACCAACACTTATATAGTGGAAGTTTTTTTTAATGGAGATAGAATGTCCCGATCTATGTTCGTAAAACTGTAGCTGCTACTAACCCTAATAAAAAAAGGAGGCCAAGCCTCCTTTTTTTATTATCCCGAGATATAATTACCTGGTTACTGTAAATCGTATATTTTGAATATCGCTGTTTTGCTCAACACGCAATATATAGACTCCAGGTACTAATCTTCCTTTTGCGGTTATATCATGATCGATCATACCTTTTTCAGGTTGTATTTTTTCGTTGTACAGTGTTTGGCCTGTTATGTTCATAATAGTTAGCGCTACAGGAGTTGTGCCTGTTACCGATCCACTAAGTTTGAAATCGCCATTGTTAGGGTTCGGGTACAAATTCAATGTATTATCGCTATTTATATCACTTACACCTGTAGCGAAGTTTATAATTATTGCATCGCTTGTATCAGTTGCTACTACAGCGCAAGGATCGCTGGTATAACCAACCACAGTGATCTTATCATAAGGTTCCAGGTTGTTAGCGGTCCAGTTTGAATAGGTTGCGCCCCAAATCTGTTTATCGTTTCGGAACCACTGGTAAGTAGGAGTATAACCACCATTTACAATATGCGCCTGGAATGTAATACTGGCACCGGGTACCGGTTGTTGCGGTACAGATGATATGCTTACTTCAGGTTTTGTAGTGGTTTGTAATACCGTCATAAGTATTGTATCGGTACTTGCATTAACAGGATCGGGACAAACACCCACGCTGTACATAGTGCAATAATACTGGTCTCCATCAGCGATAGATGGATCTGCATACCTTAATCCGGTTGCTCCGGCCACAGGCTGGAAGTTTTTATACCATTGATAAACAGGTATAGGCCCTTGATTAGCAGGTATTGCTACAAATGTAGGTACTGTGCCTGCGCAAATAGAGTCGTTAGGGCTGGCATAACCTCCAATAAAGGATACGGTAGTAGTTACAACATTTATTTGTCCGGGATTAGACCAGCAATCGTTAAGGAACGCTTTTACTTCATATAAGCCTGCTTGTGCTGGAGTGATGGCCGGTATTGTTGGATTTTGCAAAGTGCTGGTAAAGCCCAGAGGTCCATTCCATTGGTATGTTGCACCCGGAACTGTAGAAGCTGTTAGCTGTAACGTGCTACCGGTACATATTGGCGTATTAGCATTGGTCACAGGTACTGTAACCGGAGGTTTTACTACAACAGTGGTAATGCCGGCATCTGAACTGCACCCATTAGGCGCAGTTGCTATTACGCTATAGTTACCTGCTTTAGTGTTGGTAGCGTTTGAAACAGTTGGGTTTTGGATATTACTGTTAAAAGCTGCAGGGCCAGTCCATTGATAAGTAACACCAGGGGTAGAACTATTTGCAGTTAAGTTAATATTACTACCAGGGCATACAGGGCCATTATTGCCCGCCAATGGTACTGCAGGATCGGGCAGGAAGGTAACTGTAGTTGTCGCTTTTGCGCTGCATCCATCACTTGTAGCTGTTACAGTATAGTCTCCATCGTAACCTATTGTAGCAGGAGATACTGTAGGGTTTTGTACAGAAGATGTATATGTGTTAGGACCTACCCACGAATAAGTAATAGTACCACCACCTGTTATTGAAGCTGAACCGGTAAGGTTCAGAATGCCGTCCTCACAAATAGGAGCATTGCTGCTGGCAGTAACGCTGGCAGGCATAGGTTTAATACGGATGTTTATTTCATTATCGCCAGAGGTACGTGACGGCGTAGTTGCTTTTATGCGTATGCGATAGCCGGTACCCGGAGTTACCGTAGCCGGTATCTGGCACCTGATGGTATCATTACTAACTGAAGTAATGGTGCCTATTGTAGTTGTTGTAGCGAAACTACCTGTGGGGTCAGAAAGTTCTGCCGTGAATGTGTTGCCAGACCTAAAATTATAGGTAACAACATAAACACCGCAGGCAGCCAGGTTGCGAATGCTTT
>CBFGNI010000081.1:0-11754 GCA_965650105.1 uncultured bacterium
ATCAAAGAACCAGCCGACTGGGTTCTGTACACGTTTATCGTAAAACTCGCCTGCTATTATCAGCTTTATATTGCCATTGCGTATACGTTCGTCAGCTATTGCCTGGAGCAAAAGATCAAGCCCCTTATACTTCCTTATAAAGCCAAAAAACAGTAGATATTTTCCATTGGGGTCAATACCTAGCTGCTTGCATGCTTCGGCTTTGGATATTGGTGGTAAGTAGTTGTCGTAAAGGGGGTGCGGTGTAAACTGTGCGGGTTTTGAAGTAAATGTGGCGAGGTCTTTCAGCACATCTTTACTCATAGTAACAAACGTATCAACAGCCCCAATAAAATATTTCGTAAACAGGTTATCGCCGGGGCGTGGCTCATGTGGTATCACATTATCGGCAATGCAAAGCACATGTGTTTTTTTGCTGCGTACAACGCGCAGTATAGTGCCCAGGGCGGGCCCCATAAAAGGAAGCCAATACCTGACTATCACCAAATCGGGGGTATCTTTTTTTATTTTTAAACCCGATGATATCCAGTTTAGTGGATTTACAGAATTGATGATCGTTTTTATATTCAGTCCCTGAGGGGCAGGTTCATCGGTGAATTGAGATGAACCCGGGAATAAGAAAGAAGGGTATTGCAACGAAAACGAGTAGATAGTAACGCTGTGGCCTTGATCCTGCAATACTTGCGCCAGGCGCTCATTGAAGGTAGCTAAACCACCACCTCTTAAGGGATGGGCCGGGCCTATGATTGCTATCTTCATAATTGCTGCTCTTTGAAATCTATCTGTGCTTTTGAATAATCTTCGGGTATGCCAATATCAATGAAGTAGCCTGATTCTTTAAAGCCTGTTAATATTTTTTTACTAACCGATGGTTCGAGATAGTCTTTCTCGAATGACCATTTTTCGGGGAAGCTAATGACTTTTAGTTTGTTCCGATCAATAATATACACCCCACCATTTATATAACCTTTATCTGTTTGCTTTTTCTCTTCGAAAGAAATGATGAAGCCATTATCGTCGGTATTTACCAAACCATAACGGTTGAAGTTGTGCATTTCTTTTAGCGCAAGTGTAGTGGCGGCTTTCTTTTCGGTATGAAAAGCCAGCATAGCTTTCATATCTACACGGAACATGGTATCGCCATTTACCACAAATACATTCTCGGTTTGTGCTTTGGCCATTGCCAATGCTATGCCACCTCCTGTACCTAACGGTTCTTCTTCAATAACATGGTCAATATCCAGGTCGAATTTATTATTAGCCAGCCAGTGGAGAATGATCTCGTGCTTGTAGCCCAACGATAATATGATGCGTGAAACACCTTGTTGTTTCAGGTAATGAAAAATGTATTCAAGAAACGGTTTACCATCTACCTCTGCCATACACTTTGGGTAGTTGCCAATAGTATTACGCAAACGCGTACCTAACCCACCTGCCAATACGATACATTCCATGGTTTATATATTCCAGGTAAATAATCCTCTTTCTGTAAATGTGTAATCGCGGAAATCGCCACTGAATTGTGACAGGGCAGCTTTTACATTGTACTTGGTGTTTTGCGGGCAATAGAACATCATAAACCCACCACCACCTGCGCCCGATATTTTACCACCTGTTGCACCTGCTTGCAGTGCTGCTTCATATAGCTCATCCATTTTACTATTGGATACACCAACGGCCGTTTGTTTTTTGTAGCGGAAACCATAATCCAGTATCGCACCAATATCGTCTACTTTACCCTTTAGCAATGCTTCTTTCATCATTTGCGCCTGCTCTTTTAAGTGGTGCATCGCGTCTATCGACTGCTGGTTCTTATCACCTACGTTCTTGCTTTGCGCTTCGATGATGGTAGAAGATAAACGGCTGGTAGCTGTAAAATATAAAAGCAGGTTATGCTCCAATTCTAAAAGATATTCGGGTTTTATACGAAGCGGGTTTACTATTACCTTATCGCCTTCATAAAATTCCATAAAGTTCACACCACCGAAAGTGGCCGTGTACTGGTCTTGTTTGCCACCCGCCATGCCCAGTTCTACACGCTCTACCTGGTAGCTCATGTGCGCTATATCATAATCGCCCAATGGTAGTTTAAGCCAGGCGGAGAATGCACCCAATATCGCCACCATCAATGTAGAAGAAGTACCCAGGCCCGAACCGGCAGGTGCATCGACAAAAGTAGTAAGGCGGAAGCCCGATGGTACTTTACCAAACTCACGCACTACACGGTTGTACATAGCGCTAGCAAGGTCAAGCTGTCCATCGGTAGGTATGGCATCTTGTAAAGGATATACCACATGTTCGTTCCTGTCTATGGCTTCCAGTATAATTACCGGTTCGTCCAGCGGCTCAAGCGAAGCGTGTGCGTACAGCGAGATAGTAGCGTTCAAAATAGCGCCGCCATATACATCGCAATAAGGGCTTACATCGGTACCGCCACCGGCCATACCAATGCGTAGCGGCGCTTTACTTCTATATATCATTTACCGGTTTGCTTTAAAACAACAGGTGCTAAAATAATACAATTACCATTATGGGCTAAAATACTATTGCACAGGCCTGGGCTTGTATAAAACCAGGAAGACAACTATGCCTGTTACTGCACCGCATACATCAGCTACAATATCTATTGTATCCCGGCTGCGGTTGGGTATGTAATACCCTTGAATATATTCAACCAGCCAACCGATGTAGCAGCTAACAACCAGTATTGCAGCAATATATTTTATATTTTTTGTGCCAATGCTTAACAGCCAGAGTAAGGCAAATACTCCAAAAAGTATTAAATGTGTCCATTTATCAATGAACGGAAGGTCAACCTCAGGCAGCTCATTGCCGGGTAAAAAGCACAAAAATAAAATGAGCAAGGTCCACAGGATAGCCCATAGCCTTGCTCGTTTATTATTAATAAGATACGTAGAAACGAATGTCATTATGCACCTACCAGCTCAGTATAAGCTGCTGAATCAAGCAAGCCTTCTACTTCTGCCGGATCGTTCACGGTCATTTTCACCATCCATCCCTTACCATAAGGGTCCTGGTTTACGCTTTCAGGGTTAGCCTCAAGCTCAGGGTTTACCTCTGTAATAGTACCGCTTACAGGCAAATACAGGTCTGAAACTGTTTTTACGGCCTCAACCGTACCAAAAATTTCGTTTGCACCAAGTGCTTTTCCTTTCGAGTCGATATCAACGAAAACAATATCGCCTAATTCGCGCTGTGCAAATTCGGTAATGCCAATTGTAGCTGTGTTGCCATCCAGCTTTATCCATTCGTGGTCTTTGGTGTACTTCAGTGTTTCAGGAAACTGCATATAAATAATATTTCGGCGTAAAAATAATAGAAATATTATAATTGGCAGGTGAAATATGCAAACAGGCAAATAAACTGTTTATCAATAATTACCACATTTTCATTATATTTTAATGCATTTTTCAGATACAGTGGGTTATTTTTAACACTCTTTTCAAAACTCTGTTTTGCAATAGACCCAAATCTAATTTAAGTATGAACATTTCTACAATTATTACAAGCAGGGCAAAGGCGATAATATTATTAGGCTTTTGTTTCCTTTTTGCCGTTCAGACTAAAGCACAGTTTTCAACTGCTGCTGCATATCCATTTACGTCATCGGTTAAAACTTATACTTATTTATCAGGTGGTACAGCTGTTCCTTTTCCAGGCAGCAATATGGATGATAATATAGCAGGTGTACCAATTGGCTTCTCGTTTCCTTTTTGCGGTAACAATTATTCTACTGCATACGTAACGACAAATGGTCATATCTCTTTTAATTCAGGAGCATCGGCGTATAATAATTTTAATAGCTCAAATCCAACATCATCTATGCTTCCCTTCGTAGCGCCATTGTGGGATGATTTATCTTCATATCCAACCGGTAGCGTTACATATTTAACATCCGGTACGGCACCTGACAGAATATTTACTGTAGAGTGGAAAGAGGCATCATGGTACTATACAGGTTCGCCGCATGCAACGCTTAGTTTTCAGGTGAAACTATATGAACAGGGTGTAATCGAGTTTTTATATACTCCGGAATCAGGTGGGCTTTATAATGCAAGCAATTGTAGCGCAACTATTGGTATAATCAATAGTGCGTCAGATTATCAAACCTTATCAAATTCATCTACATCTCCTACATCTTCATCAACTTCGTTTACTGTAAATATCAATTCAGTCCCTACTGCCGGTCAAAGTTATTTATGGGGTGAGGTACCGTGTGATGGCACGCCGAGCAGCGAGGTTGTGGGGGTGTCGCCTACGTGTAAGGGTAAATCATTTGGTTTATCGCTTACCAATGTGTCGATCTATTCAGGTTTAACTTTTCAGTGGCAGAAGTCATTGGACAGTATCAGCTGGAGCAATATAACGGGAGCCACCACTCGTTCGCTGACGGATATTATCATGGTGCCTACGTACTACAGGGCCATTATTACCTGTACCAATTCGAACCAGACCTATACTACGGCAGGTTTGCTGATAGATACGGCTAATTACTATCTGTGCTATTGTGCTACCTCTACGGGTAGTGCTGGCCCTACGGATGTAGGTAATGTAAGATTGATCAGCTACCCGTCCGGCGATACGCTGCTGGATAACGGATCGCCCTTGCCCACATTCAATAATTCTTCGGCCAATAAGGGTTATTCAGACTTCCGCAGGATACTGGAGCCTACACCGATGTATGCAGATACACAATACAGGGTGCTGGTATCGCAGATCAGCAGCAATGCTACGTTGCCTTCTTCGCGTGCGGCAGTGTATTTAGACTATAACAGAAATGGCAGGTTCGACCCTATGGAGCGCTTATTGCTGGCGTCCACCTCTATCACGCCCCCATTCCCCGGTATGGTAACCGATACGTTTGCGATCACGGTACCGGCAGATAGTATCCACTGGCATGGCATAACGGGCATGCGTGTTATACTGGCTGCGGGCGCTACCGACCCGGATACCTGTATGGCGTATGGAGATGGCGAGACAGAGGACTACCTGGTAGACCTGCGCTTTCCGCCCTGCGATGGCATCCCTAATGCAGGCGTAATAGAAGGCGATACTTCTATGTGTATCGGTTATGATTATACTTTAATTGACAGCACCTACCAGAAGCGCAAACATGGCCTTAGCCGTGTATGGGAAGAATCGGCAGATAATATCAGCTGGAACGAGATAGCGGGCTCTCTGGATAAGGATACGCTGAACAGGATGTTTACGGGTCAGCCGAAATACTACCGTGTGAAGATGCGCTGCAGCCATACGGGCGACAGTGCCTATACGGCGGTACATAAGGTGAATGTGAAAGCCAGCTATAAATGCTACTGCCACAGCCAGTCGATGGGCGGAGCAGAAGACTCGAGCGATGTAGGCGGCTTTACACTGGAAGACTTTTCATATAACTACGGAGGCAGCCACCTGGAGAACCCCCGTTCATGGCACAAGCGCCAGGACTTTACGGACTGGGCAGAGATAGAGATGTTCGTGGACAGTATCTATGAGTTCAGTGTGTTCCATACGCAGATCAACAAGAACCACGGCGATGCGAAGATCACGGTGTTCGTGGATTTCAATAACAATAAGCTATATGATATACCTGAAGAGCGCATCTATACGGGCTTTACCTCGGTAGGCAACTTCAACCGCATGGGCCAGGTTATTATACCGAATACGGTGATTACGAATGTACCAACGGGTATGCGTGTGATCATCAATAACGATGTATCGCCGAACGTACCATCAGATGAAGCGTGTGGTGAATACGTATCGGGAGAGACGGAAGATTACATAGTAAAATTTGTACGCAGGTTCCCAAGTTCGGTAAATGAGATAGGCTCGGTAAACAATGTGAGTCTGTACCCTAACCCTACCAGCGGAAAGTTCACTGTTGGGTTCAACAGCCTGAAAGCTGGCGTTGTGAAGGTGAAAGTGAGTAGTGTAACAGGCCAGCATTTGCTGCAGGAAGTATATAATGAGACTGCGGGCAACCACAGCCATGAGCTGGACCTGGGCGGCCGTGCAGCTGGTATCTACTTTGTAGAGCTGGAAGCCGATGGTATCAAAACCACCAGCAGAATAGTACTGAAATAAAATAAATAGATTAACCAATAGTTAAAATAGCCGCTATATAGCGGCTATTTTTTGCATAAGACAAAAAATAAAACCCTATTTTAATATAAGGAAGTTAAAAATTGTTAATTTTATCCACCAGGTATCTAAAAATATTAACCGATAATCTTTAGTTTATAGAATTATGCGTATACCCCATTTTTTAAATGCTTTAAAGGCAACCTTATTGCTTTGTATATTGTTAAGTACAATATCAGTTCAAGCACAGTTTTTAACAGCGGCATCGTATCCTTTTACAGCTTCTCAAAAAACATTTATCCCCTTATCAGGTGGTACACCTGTTACATTTGGCAACTGGGATGATAGCTATACTACTATACCTATAGGTTTTACATTTACTTATTGTGGTACAGCCTATACCGATGTAACAATACATACTAATGGTTTTATTGCATTTGGTAGCAATGCTAATAGTTATACTTACTGCGCCAGTCAGTCGAGCCTTCAATTTATAGGTAATAGCGGTAAAGTAGTAATGGCCGGATGGCATGATGCGTCGGGTTCATCCAGCACGGCTACTCCTGTATCTTATCAGGTATCGGGTACACCCGGCGACCGTATTCTTACGATTGAATACTTGCATTGGGGTAGTTTTTCATATTCAAGTTATCCGGATTTTATATCTTATCAGTATAAGTTGTATGAAAGTGGTCCTATAGAG
Source organism: uncultured bacterium (assembly GCA_965650105.1). Lineage (GTDB taxonomy): Bacteria > Bacteroidota > Bacteroidia > Chitinophagales > Chitinophagaceae > Polluticoccus. The sequence goes on from CBFGNI010000081.1 coordinate 6,803, forward strand.
ATAATATACAGACCAGAAGTTGGTAGCAGTACTTTAGGTACTAAATGCAATACTTCTATTGGTCTTGCAAATTCTAATAGTGACTATCAGGTATTGAATAATACCAGTTCAAGCCCTACTTCATCGAGTACTACTTTTACAACAGTATCCGGCAATCCGGTTTCCGGTCAAAGTTATTTATGGGGTGAGGTACCGTGTGATGGCACGCCGAGCAGCGAGGTTGTGGGGGTGTCGCCTACGTGTAAGGGTAAATCATTTGGTTTATCGCTTACCAATGTGTCGATCTATTCAGGTTTAACTTTTCAGTGGCAGAAGTCATTGGACAGTATCAGCTGGAGCAATATAACGGGAGCCACCACTCGTTCGCTGACGGATATTATCATGGTGCCTACGTACTACAGGGCCATTATTACCTGTACCAATTCGAACCAGACCTATACTACGGCAGGTTTGCTGATAGATACGGCTAATTACTATCTGTGCTATTGTGCTACCTCTACGGGTAGTGCTGGCCCTACGGATGTAGGTAATGTAAGATTGATCAGCTACCCGTCCGGCGATACGCTGCTGGATAACGGATCGCCCTTGCCCACATTCAATAATTCTTCGGCCAATAAGGGTTATTCAGACTTCCGCAGGATACTGGAGCCTACACCGATGTATGCAGATACACAATACAGGGTGCTGGTATCGCAGATCAGCAGCAATGCTACGTTGCCTTCTTCGCGTGCGGCAGTGTATTTAGACTATAACAGAAATGGCAGGTTCGACCCTATGGAGCGCTTATTGCTGGCGTCCACCTCTATCACGCCCCCATTCCCCGGTATGGTAACCGATACGTTTGCGATCACGGTACCGGCAGATAGTATCCACTGGCATGGCATAACGGGCATGCGTGTTATACTGGCTGCGGGCGCTACCGACCCGGATACCTGTATGGCGTATGGAGATGGCGAGACAGAGGACTACCTGGTAGACCTGCGCTTTCCGCCCTGCGATGGCATCCCTAATGCAGGCGTAATAGAAGGCGATACTTCTATGTGTATCGGTTATGATTATACTTTAATTGACAGCACCTACCAGAAGCGCAAACATGGCCTTAGCCGTGTATGGGAAGAATCGGCAGATAATATCAGCTGGAACGAGATAGCGGGCTCTCTGGATAAGGATACGCTGAACAGGATGTTTACGGGTCAGCCGAAATACTACCGTGTGAAGATGCGCTGCAGCCATACGGGCGACAGTGCCTATACGGCGGTACATAAGGTGAATGTGAAAGCCAGCTATAAATGCTACTGCCACAGCCAGTCGATGGGCGGAGCAGAAGACTCGAGCGATGTAGGCGGCTTTACACTGGAAGACTTTTCATATAACTACGGAGGCAGCCACCTGGAGAACCCCCGTTCATGGCACAAGCGCCAGGACTTTACGGACTGGGCAGAGATAGAGATGTTCGTGGACAGTATCTATGAGTTCAGTGTGTTCCATACGCAGATCAACAAGAACCACGGCGATGCGAAGATCACGGTGTTCGTGGATTTCAATAACAATAAGCTATATGATATACCTGAAGAGCGCATCTATACGGGCTTTACCTCGGTAGGCAACTTCAACCGCATGGGCCAGGTTATTATACCGAATACGGTGATTACGAATGTACCAACGGGTATGCGTGTGATCATCAATAACGATGTATCGCCGAACGTACCATCAGATGAAGCGTGTGGTGAATACGTATCGGGAGAGACGGAAGATTACATAGTAAAATTTGTACGCAGGTTCCCAAGTTCGGTAAATGAGATAGGCTCGGTAAACAATGTGAGTCTGTACCCTAACCCTACCAGCGGAAAGTTCACTGTTGGGTTCAACAGCCTGAAAGCTGGCGTTGTGAAGGTGAAAGTGAGTAGTGTAACAGGCCAGCATTTGCTGCAGGAAGTATATAATGAGACTGCGGGCAACCACAGCCATGAGCTGGACCTGGGCGGCCGTGCAGCTGGTATCTACTTTGTAGAGCTGGAAGCCGATGGTATCAAAACCACCAGCAGAATAGTACTGCAATAAAATAATATATTAAAAAAGTGAAAACCGGCTATGGAAATAGTCGGTTTTTTTATTATATTTATAACACAAGCCAACTATTAACAAGCTTTTTAGTGTCTATTTATATATAAAAGGTAAATAATGTTCTGATAACCTTACGATTGATTAGCTATGAAAAAAATCTATTCCCTGAAGCAAGTTTTGTTTAAGGTATGTGTGCTGTTAATACCGGTATGCGTACCGTTTTTGTCTAAAGCACAATACGCTACTGCAGCCCAGTATCCGTTTATTGCCAATGAAGAGCCATTTACCTATGTAACAGGTGGCACCACTGTGCAAAATATTTACCAGGATGATGCGCAGGCAACCAATATTCCTATTGGCTTTAACTTCCGTTTTATGAATGTTGACTATACTAATGTATCAGTTTCATCGAATGGATGGATATCCTTTAGTTCCACTACAGCCAATGGCAGTGGTATATGTAACGATAACCGCGTATTGGCGCAAATGGCAACCTATAATGCTATGCCTGTACTTTTCCCTTTTTGGGATGATCTTGGTTATTTCGTAGGTGGTACAGCAACTTATAAAAATGATTTAACAGGCAGTGCGAAAGTATTCATCTTCGAATGGCGTGGTTGGACCTGGGATTTTGCAGCGACACCGGGCACCATATCCTTCCAGGTGAAATTATATGAAACAGGGTCCATAAAATATTCCTATAAAAGAGAAGGCGGCCCTATATCGTCAGACTATGCAGGTACATCAGGGCAATCGGGTTGGTTTGGTGCATCTATAGGTCTTGCAGGTTCAACAACCGATTATCAATTCCTGGATGGTACTACTAATGATGCGTCGCCGGTTTATTCGCCCGGAGCATATAAAACCAATATCGACTCAAGGCCTTTCAGCAACCAATCGTATATGTGGCTGGCACCTTGCAACAATATGACGAGTGTAAATATCGTTGCCCCCAAAGAAGTGTGTGCAGGTACTACATTCCGTTTAGGCGCTGTTGCCGAACCTCTGGCCATTGCTACTGGTTGCCAGTGGTTCTATTCTGATGATGGTGTAGCATGGACTGCAATGAGTGGCAATACCGGCATTATTACCGATGCTATACAGGCTCAGAGATGGTATAAAGTAAGTGCTACATGTGGGGCAAGCGGCACGCTAAGCAGTCAGGCATTTTTGGTGAAGATAGCGCCGCACTATAATTGCTACTGTAAAACCGGTGCTACCACGCTGACTAATGGTAACAGTTCAGCAGCTGATATCGGCGGCTTTGTACTGGAAGCCTATCCGAAAAAGGACACTATAATTAAAACAAGTGAACCTTCTGTAAGCACTACAAACAATCAGTATTCAGTAAAAGGTTATACTGATTTCAGGCGCGATAAAGAGCCTGCAGTAATATATCGTGATAGTACGTACAGGGCAACAGTACAATCCATTAACTGGCGCAACCCTACCTCGGGCAATATGTCAGTATTTATAGATTATAATATGAATGGTATTTATGAGACATGGGAAGAGATGATTAAGGGTCAACCATCTATAATACCGCCGGTACCATTTGGTGCTCTGCGCGATACATTTATAATACCTGACACTGCGCATATAGGCATTACGGGTATGCGCGTGGTGTATCGCACAACAGGTGTTATAGATGCATGTAACCCATACGCAGATGGCGAAACAGAAGACTATTTAGTAAATATCAGCTACCCTCCTTGCGATGGTGCGCCTAATGCAGGCACAGCGTATATAAGCGATAGCAATATGTGCGTGGGTTATAATTATACCATTACCGATACAACATACGAAAAGCTTAAAACACATATTACACGCATGTGGCAGGCTTCGGGTGATGATGTAACCTGGAAAGATGTATTGAATGGTGACAATAAAGACAAGATGGTGAGAATGTTCACCGGGCAGCCAACATACTACAGGCTGCGTGCAGTATGCGAAAAAACGCACGATACTAGCTACACAAACAAAGTATTCATCAATTCAAAACCTACTTATAAATGCTACTGTCATAGCCAATCACAAGGTGGGGCAACAGATACATCTGATGTTGGCGGGTTTGGCATCTCTACATTTTCTATAAATGATGGTGGTGCGCATTTGGAAAACGTGCGTGCCGTGTACGAAAGGCAAGACCGTACCGACCTGCCTGAAATAAGGATGGATGTAGATAGCAGTTATGAGTTTTTTGTGATGCAAACGCAGCCTAATAGAAACCATGCCGATGCGAAAGTCACCATCTTTATAGATTTTAATAATAACAAATTGTACGATATACCTGCAGAACGTATCTATACAGGCTTTACATCTATAGGCAGTTTTGTACGCACTGGTAAGGTTATAATACCAAGCAGCGTTATTACTGATGTGCCTACGGGACTCAGAGTCATTGTAAACAATAACGTAGCTCCTAATGCGCCATCAGATGAGGCTTGTGGTGAATATGTATCGGGCGAAACAGAGGATTACATTGTTACATTTACCCGCCAGTTTCCTGTAAATGTTAATAGTATAGGTAACCCGGATAATGTTTCTGTATATCCTAACCCAACAACCGGCAGGTTTACACTTGGCTTTAATACCGCTGCGCCGCAGCAAGTAAATGTATTAGTGAAAAATGTTACCGGGCAACAAGTGTATAGCAAAGCATACGACCATAAAGGTGGTAGCTTCAGCGAACAGATAGACCTGGGCAACTATGCAAAAGGTATATACATGGTGGAGGTAACCGGCAACGGTCTAAAAACCGTGCAGAAGCTCGTATTACAATAACAATTTTATTATGGAATAATATAATAAGGTAGCCTCAGGGCTACCTTATTTTTTTGTGTTTACTTATAGAATTTGCTATAGAAAAAGCCATAAATTTGCATAAT
>CBFGNI010000082.1:0-11598 GCA_965650105.1 uncultured bacterium
ATAATGCCATCAAAAGGCGCCCTGATCTCAGTGAATTGCAGGTGCACCTTAGTTAATGATAATTCCGCTTTCGCTTTATTTAGTTTGGCCTTAGCCATTGCCAGCTCGTTAGGGGCAACCACATTGCTATCTGCCAATCGTTTTGTATTCTGATATTCTATCTCAGCAAAATTTACTTCTGCTTGGGCTTTACTCAATTCAGCTTCGTACAGCTTAGGCATAATTTGAAACAAGATTTGTCCCTGTTTTACAAATTGCCCCTCGTCAACAAATATTTTTTGCAAGTAACCTCTTTCCTGCGCTCTGAGTTCAATATGTCGTATTGAATGTATCTGGCAGACATATTCATTAATAATAGAAGTATCCGTTTTAAGCGGACTGGTAACTAAAAGCTTTGTTTCAGCTTCCTTTTCTTCTTTTTTTGAATTACAACTTGTATTGCACATTAAGGCACACAAGCCCATTAGCATGATTATTCTCTTCATGATAGTTTTGCTATTTAACCAATATGGATTTTCTTGAAACTTTTAGGGGTACGTATAATACGGTAAGCTGCACAACCTTTTTAGGAATGTTACCTTATTTGTTCAGTAAAGGCTGCTAATAGAAGAGTGACAAGGGTTACTTGTCAACATTAGAGGATTATATCAAATCCGGATTACCTGTAGTACGATTGATCTTTGAGAGGAACAATAAAAAAAATGCTCACACGATGGTAAGCTATTTTTTATGTAGTGGCAGAAATATCCTAGTGGCTGGGCATAAAAGCTGGTAAAATAATTACTGGTCTCTTTAGCTTTTTTGAGAATGACTAAGTCAGAACTCTCATCCTCAGTTTCTTCAGCGTAGATTTTATTGTTTTCTCTCTTTGAATCAGGGGGAATAGACCTAAATGCGAACGCCTGATCGTTTATTAAAGTGTCAATACTAACCGTACTGTGCCACTTTTTGAATGTTTTTGTTGCAGCGTAGTAGTTATGATCCTGAGGCGAATGAGCATGTGTATAACCGTATCCGCTTAGCAGGAAGAAAACTAATGATAAAAAAAATCGTACTAACAGCTGCATTTGTGGCGCCAAAAGTACATAAACTTGATTATGTTTCGTAATAAAACAAATGTTAAATACTTCATGAATGGAAAGTTATTTATTCATGAGCATCTAATCATTTCGATGTTCTGCTGATATATTAAATAGAATTTTATTTTTTCTCGGCAAGTACAATCATGTACTTCCAAAGATCCTTTTTCACCGTTTTATATTGCAGGTAGGCGGTATCAACATTATTTCGTCCCTGTTTGCTGGCCTTAGGGTTGAACAGAGCGTACAATTTTGCAGGTATCCATCCTAAGAAATATGCATAATAAAGCCTTTTAGCAGAAGGCAAAATGAATTTGGTAACGTCATCGAAACGTTTGGTTACGAAGCCAACTTCTTGTAGATATTTATTGAAATCTTCTTCTGTTGTATAGTCGTCAATAGCCCATCCATGTGCCCATTGCTGTATCATTTTAGCGTCTTTTCCTTGCAGTCCTTCTTTTTTTATGAAATCTGCCATTATCAACCGACCGCCTTTTTTTAGTAATCTATAGGCCTCTTTAAGAAACTCTTTTTTATCCGGTGCATGGCAAATGCTTTCCACACCCCATATCACATCGAAGGTTTCATCAGGGAAACTGGTTGCCGTAAAGTCCTGAACTTCAAAAGATAACTGTTCGCTTAACCCCTCGGCAGTTGCATAGGCATTTGCCTGTGCAACCTGGTTTGCGCTAAGGCTTATTCCTATAGCACTACATCCTGTTTCTTTTGCCAGCCAGGTTGATGAACCTCCAATGCCACAACCTGCATCCAATACATGATCATTCTTACTGATACAGGCATATTTTGAAAGAATGTAATTTGTATTCTGCAAGGCTTCATGAAAGCTCTTTGTATGTTCCTCCCAATACCCGTAGTGCAATGACCTGCTTTTGCCCAGGTTCCAAAAAATACGGTAATGCACCTCGCTCAAGTCATAGTAGCGCGCTATATCAGTTTTGGAAAACATGTTCAAATATAACAAGGTTGGTATCAAAAACGTAGCCACATACTAAAATGTATTTTTCGTAAAACGAGATTCAATTTTTTTGTCTCTAAGCAAAAGCATGTAGGGATTATATTGATTTTTAAAAAAATACAATGAATTGTTGTTTTTTAGTTTTTATTATTAATGTGGTGTTTACTTTGAGTTTATATATAAAGTAAAATATTAAAATAGATGCACAACATTTAGTTAACAATTACTAAACGTTATGGTAGTATAGTGGAAATACTTTCGCGGCTTGTACAACATAACATTATGAAGAAGGCATTTTTATTATTAGCTATTTTATTTACTACTGTATCTGTTTATTCGCAGGTTAGTATTACAACACTTTCTGTACCATACACACAAGATTTTAATTCATTGGTTGATACGGGCCTCAACAATCCATATACGGGTCTTCCAATTGGTTGGTTTGCTGAAGAGTATGGCACAGGCGCCAATACAAATTATCGTGCTGCATGGGGGCAATTAGCTGGTGGCGACCTATATAGTTTTGGAGATAGCGCCGTGGCCGAGCGTGCCTTAGGTTCAATAGGTAGTGGTACTGTGGCTCCTGTACAGTTTGGCATAGCCATAATTAATAACACCGGTTCAATTGTAAATAAAGTAAGAATCAGCTATCGGGGTGAATTATGGCGTGTCGGGAACCCTGCCAGGAGCACTGGCCCTGATACACTGCATTTTTCATACGGAAAGAATAACGGCGATCTGCACAGCAATACATGGACTGATTTCAGCGGCTTGTCTTTTATCAGCCCCGCATCTTCAACAGGGCTTAGTAATATAGAACTGGATGGTAATGCATCGGCACAAGTTGTGAATCTCAATGATTCTATTATCAATCTTTCCTTAGCGGTTGGAGATACTTTATGGTTACGTTGGCACGATGACAATTCAAGCAGCTTTGATGATGGTTTGGGAATAGATGATATAAGCATAACTTTTTTTCAAGCGAGTGTATCATACGGCTTGCCCGATATTGCTACATTCAATACATACTATAATCAGGATTTCAATAGCATTTCTAATGTTTATAGTCCTAACCCCTCTTTTTCAACATTGCCGTTTGGCTGGTTTGCTAAAGAGTACGGTGCCAATGCTGATAACACTTATAAAACAGCTTATGGCGAATTCGCAGGCGGCAATATCTACAGCTTTGGTGATAGCTTGTCAACAGATCGCGCACTTGGTTCTATCGGTAGCGGTGCACTTAATATGTCTCATTATGGTGCGGCATTCATAAATACTACAGGTAGTGTAATTGATAATATTGAGATCAATTATATGGGCGAAATGTGGCGCCAGGGAAGAAATGGCCGTGCTTCTGGACCGGATACATTGCATTTCAGTTATGCCACTCATGCTACCGGTATTGATACAGGTAATTATATCGACTATTCACCCCTTAATTTTTATGCACCGGTAACAACAGGTACGCTTAATACGCCTATGAATGGCAATAATGCAGCTAACAGAACTTATGTTACGGGCATCCTAAGCGGGCTGAACTTACAGCAAGGCGATACTGTATGGGTACGCTGGACTGATTATGACAGTGACAGTTACGATGATGGTTTGGCTATCGATAGCTTTTCGCTGGCTGCGGTTTCTACACCCGCATTGCTGAATATTGAGTTTCAACATACAGTGACAAATGTTAATGAAAACGACAGGATAATAAGCATACCCGTTGTTGTTCACAACAAAACAAGTTTCCTTAGCATGGTAGAGGTGTATGTAGAAAATACTGGTACAATTGATCAGAATACTGACGTTGCTCTTGTATCCAGCTATATACCTTTCCCCGGTAATACCAATGATTCTATCGCTTATTTTGATTTTAGCGTTTCCAATAGCCACCCATTCGAACCAAACGAATATTTTGTATTGGGTCTGCGAAATCCTGTTAACGGCTTCTTAGGCGCGCAAATTTTTGACACCGTATATATTGCTAATTATCAATATCCCGTGGTTCCTATCTCTGTGCTTACTACCGATGATGCCAATGGTATTAGTGACAGCATCAATAACAGTTATACAATTGAAGGTACTGTACATGGTATCAATTACAGCCTTACAGGTGGCGTTGATTTTTATGTGATAGAAAATGGTAAAGGAATTAATATATATCAGCCTACTGCAAACTTTTATCAGCCTACTGAAGGCGATAAAGTGAACGTTTGGGGTAAAGTAGGACAGTTTAGAGGTCTTACACGTATTGAAGCACCGGATTCTATCCAATTGTTATCAACTGGCAACACATTAGAAACACCAATTCATGTAAACAATGTTGTAGAAAGTAAGGAGGCTTCTTACCTGGAAATCGATTCTTTGAAATTAATACCGGCGATATCAATTTGGCCTAATAACCTTGAAGTGTTAGCAGTACATGCTCAAACGTTGGATACAGTAAGTATATATATAAGCACTAATTCCGATCTCGCTGGCACATCAGCTCCTGCCGATTATTTTTCAATTATTGGTATAGGGTCACAGTTCAACAATGGTACGAATGCTCCTTTCGTAAATGGCTATAGGTTAATGGCTGTTAGCAAAAGCTTGACTGTGCCAACAGCTATAGAAACAGTAGCTGGTAACAAGGAAATTAAAATATATCCAAATCCTTTCACCGATCAAATTTTGATTGGTAATAGCGTAGACCTACTAGATGTTTCTGTTTATACTATTGATGGTAAATTAATGTTCCAAAGCTCGCCAGCAAATACCTCTGTAACAATTCATACAGAAACTTGGAACAAAGGAGTATATGTCATTCGTACTACTGATGCTGCAGGTGTGAAAATAAATAAGATCGTAAAAAATTAAAAAATAAAGGAAAATGAGGAGTTTAATTATAGCGGTTGTCACGTTACTGGTTTGCAATACAGTAAATGCGCAACGTACATTTACACATGGGCCCGGTAATGGTATTGAGGCGCAGTATTTCGATACTTCATTAGCACCCTTTTATCATGGCGTGGCATCAGGCGATCCATTGGATGATAGAGTAATAATATGGACAAGGGTAACACCGCAAAATGATACACTTATTCTCGTTGAATGGAAGATGGCAACAGATACTGGCTTTCACAATATAGTTGCAAAGGGTAATCTTACAACCGACTATACTAAAGATTATACAGTTAAAGTGGATGTTGCAGGTTTGCAACCAGGCGTTACTTACTATTATTACTTTACTGCATTAAATAAAAATAGCTTAATAGGAAGGACCAATACTTTGCCGCTAAGTACGGTAGAGCATCTTCGCTTTGCAGTGGTTTCTTGTGTTAATTATCAGATGGGATATTTTAATGGTTATAAGCGGATAGCTGAAAGGCAGGACATAGACGCGGTATTGCACCTGGGCGATTATATGTACGAATACCCAACCTATGGTTATGGCTATACTGCTGAAGTAGATAGGAAGCACCAACCCGATAATGAGATCATTACGTTAGATGATTATCGTATCAGGCATAGTTTCTATAAGCTCGATCAGGATTTACGTGCGGCACATCAGCAGCATCCTTTCATTGCCATCTGGGACGATCATGAGGTAGCTAACAATACTTATGAAACAGGGGCGGCAAATCACGATAGCACTACCGAAGGCGATTTTGAAACAAGAAAGCAAAATGCAATACGTGCTTATCTTGAATGGATGCCTATCCGCCATCCTGCGTATGTACACGATGCTAAGATATACCGCAAATTTTCTTACGGCAGCTTGGTTGACTTATTAATGATGGATACGCGTGTTGAAGATAGGGATAAGCAAGCAGCAAGTGCCAACGATCCGCTATTGCAGGATACAAGTAGAAGGCTAATAGGAGATGAGCAACGCAACTGGTTATTGACAAACTTAAACCAATCGAACGCTACATGGAAAATATTAGGGAATCAGATCATGTTCTCTCAAAATGGCCCTGTAGCTACTGATGCATGGACGGGATACCCCGCTGAAAGAGAAATGGTGATGAAGGGTATGGAACAGTTGCCTTCAAAAAACAATATCATACTTACCGGCGATACGCACAGGTCCTGGGCGTTCGATTTGACAGAAAAACCTTATGATACTTCATTTTACAAACCATACACTGGCATAGGTACATTTGGTGTTGAGTTTGGGGCACCAAGCGTTGCATCGCCTAACAGAAACGAAAGTAGTCCGGGTACGTCTCCTGCTGGCCCGCAAACGGCAATGTTAGCCGCTAATCCCCAACTCAGGTACACCGACATGGATAATCATGGCTATTTTGTATTGGATATAACACGGTATAAGGCACAAGCAGATTTTTTCTTTGTGGATACCAAAATGCGCTCTTCAAATGAAACGTTTGGGCAAGGTTGGTACACAATTGCAAATAAAGGTTATCTATTACAGGCTACTTCTCCCGCTGTTGGTAAAACTGATGCTGCAATATTGGCGCCCGAAGGCCCTGCACCTTTTGCTATACCACAAACAACAGGTATTCAACATGTAGCACAGTTCCTGTTGACGGGTATTTATCCAAATCCTGCTCATGATTATGTATATGTTGGTATTATCCTGAATAAACATAGCAATATCAATATTTCAATCATTGATGTTACAGGTAAAATGATATTTCAGCATAATAACGATATGCAAGCAGGCAACAATGCTGTCAAGCTACCCTTAGACAATGTATCGCCGGGCGTGTATGTGGTTATAGTGAAGGATGATACGCAGACTATACAAAAGAGGAAGATAGTAATACAATAAACCCCCAACAACCGCTATGATTTATAATGGCTATAGGGAAGTATAGCCATTGTTTTTTTAGATTGTTTTATTGTTTTAATATGGGAATATATCATCTATTACGTAGTTGAATTGTATTTTATATACCCCGCCAACTATACCCAAGCCATTTGCAATATTGCCTTTCATAGAAGATGGTATATTGGAAGTAGTATAGCTGTAGCCCGCAACGCCTTCATATTGCCCCAGGTAATTGAAGTATTCTTTTGATACCGATTTTATACTTAATACAAATTGTCCATTTTGGAAGGCGGAACCAAAATTATCTTTACGTACATATACCTGTGTTGTGTAATGCTGGCCTTTAAATTTATCGTCCCTGAATAATATGCGTCGGTAAGAAGAAGTTGTTGTGTTATCTCTTAAGTTTTCTGAGTTAGGATCGTTGCTGAAAAGATATTGCCTGTCGAATACATTGTAAAATGTAGTATCGTATCGGGTGGTGATGTTTTGATTTTCGTTCTTCAGGCTATCATACAAAAATATATTAGTTGGTATATCGAGCCAGTTGTTATTATATAAAAATTCACCCTGTACGTCTATTTGTTGTTTCAGACACTCTATTGCATATAGATCGTCTCCGTTAGGGTCATCAATTTGTATGGTGAATCTTACTACATCTGACCCCGCATATTGTGTTTCAGCAACATCTATCAGGTTGGCCGAAAATGGTTGGGGTATTGGTACATTAACTATTGCAGTTCCCAGGTCTTTTTGCGATGCAGTTAGTACGTATGTATGTAGCGGCTGCAATGTGAGGTTACCAGTATAAGGAATAGTATGTAAGCTAGGCGACAGATCATCTTCTTCGCCATTCAAATACGTTTCGTTACCTGACTCATCTGCAATTTTTACATTGATATCTGTTAAGAGTTCAATTTTTGCATTGGTATTGGATGAAATAGAAATTGATTGACCGGCACGTATGTATGGATTTTCGTTGGCTATAAGTTCTCCAAGTAATACTATTTTTTTTTCAGTTTTAACTTCAGGCAAAGGCAATGATTTACTGCATGCCTGCAGCAATAATGCGCACAATAAGAAGTATGAATAATATTTCTTCAAAATTATTAGAATTTAAGCCTGTAGCTGATGTAAGGTATATACATGAAAAAGCTTTGCCCCTTTAGTGCAAATTGTCCCGATGCTGTGGTTACTATATCAACGTATAAAATATTTTTACGGCCATAAGCATTGAATAAACCGATAGACCACGTACGTTCAGCTTTTCTTTTTTGCTTTATAAAATCAAATCCCACATCTAAACGATGTATAGGCGGTAGCCTGTAGTTATTCCAATCAGTATATGTAAAAACATAGTTATTGCCCGTTGTGTAACCTGTAGTGTTTATTAGCAGGTTATCATCAAGGTCGCCATATACTTGATTGGGTATCGTTATTGTTTCGCCACTCATATAGGTCCAGTTAGCTGTGGCTACAAATTTCTTGTTAGGTTTATAGCTGATACTTGTTTTCAGGTTATGTCTCCTATCGTATTTATAAGGGAAAGCCTTGCCACCATTCAAACCATCAAATTGGCGCCAGCTCCACGATAATGTATATGCTGCATTAAAATAGAATGGACCCGCTTTCTCCTGCAAACTTATTTCAGTGCCATAGCTCCACCCTTTGCCTTGTAGTAGTTTATCATCCCACGTGGCGGCATTGTCAAATATGTTTGTGCCGGGGTTGTACATGGTTACATTTTGTATGTCTTTGTAATAACCTTCTACATTAAAATCGAAATTCTTGAAAGTATGCCCACTATAACCAACAGAGCCCATTACCGATTCTTCAGGTAAAATTTTGTCTGTACTTGGCAGCCAGAAATCAGACTGGAATCCTGACATATTATTGCTGATAGCATGGAGGAACTGGCTCATTTTAGTTGCAGAGCCATAAATGATATGGTCGTTATTTATTGTGTAAGATGTATATATCCTTGGTTGCAGGCTTGAATAGGTGTAGTTATTACTTAGCCAGTTTGCCCAGTGCACCCCCGGCCTTAAAGTCCATTTATTGGTTAGTTTTATTTCATCTTCAGCATACAGGGTTATTTCATTCGACCTGAATGAAGTGGTTTGTATGGTAGTAAGATTATTAGGTGAAGTTGATTCTACTGAAACTGGTATGAAATTGGAACTGGTATATTGAACACCTGTTTCAACCTTGTGTTTCGATGAAGGGTACCAATTGCCACGTACTTTTATCGATGCATCTGTTATTAAGGATGAATTAGTATATGCTACAGTATTATTCCCTGATATACTATCTGCAGCACTGGTGTTTTCGTTAAGCTGGTATTTGAAAGTGCTGTAAGTAAAAATAGTATTGACGAAGAATTTAGGGCGTACTATCCTGTTCCATTTGGCAGAAGTCACTGTATTGCCCCAACGTCCCCGGCTATTCAAAATATCGCCATTGCCACTCAGTTGGTCACGGCCATTGTAAAAGCTAACATATAGCCTGTTATTCTCATTCAGTATATAATTGACTTTGGCATTAATATCATAAAAATCAAGTTTAAGATCACTAGTAAACGGCCTCCAGAAAAGGTCTAGCCAGGTACGGCGTGCAGATAGCATTACCGATGCTTTGTCTTTTATAATAGGCCCTTCAAGGCTGAGGCTACCTTTTACAAGCCCCATTGTAAACTGGCCTCCCCATTTTTCCATATCACCATCTTTTGTATTCACATCAATAACGGAGGAAAGCCTGCCCCCATAGCGTGCCGGGAAAGCGCCTTTATAAAAATCTACTGATTTAATAGCTTCGTTATTGAAAACGGAAGTAAGACCAAAAAAATGATCTACATAGTAAACAGGTACACCATCCAGTAAATTTAGATTTTGACCCGGGTCACCACCTCTTACTAATACACTACTTGTTCCATCTGTACCACACTGTACACCGGCCTGGTTTTGCAGGGCACGCATTACATCGCTTTCACCTAATAGCGTTGGTTTGCCGTTAATATCATTAATAGAGAGTTGCGTATAACCAATGCGTTTGTCTTTGCTTTTTACTACTACTTCGGTTAAAGCTTTGCCCGCATTCAGGTAAATGTCTTTACGCAGGTCATCGTCGGTATTAAAATAAAAAGTATCGGTTGTATAACCGATATATGAAGTGATGATTGAATGTGCGCCGGAAGGTATCGTAATACTGTAATAGCCGTATTCATTGGTAGTGGCTGCAGTACCTACATCGGGAACATATAGTATGGCACCTATGAGTACTTCTTTATTATCCTTGTCTTTTATATAACCATTAATAGTGGTGGTTGATTTTTGCGCTCCCTTTTTTTTTATCGCCTGGGGCACCAGTAGTATTTTGTCTTTACGTTCTATTATCTCAATATTCTGTCCGTTAAGAATTTCCTTAAGAATGCCGCCAATTGTTTGATCTTTCCCTTTTATAACTACTTGTTGAGAGAAATCTATACTTGCACTGCTGAAGGATACTGCTATGTGTGTTTTGGCTTGTATATCGGCAAGGTATGCATCTATCGTACCTTTTTTAAATGAAGGTTTGTAAGGCGTATTTAGCAAAGAGCTCCCTTGTGCAAATGCCAATGTTGCTACTAGCAAGTACACACATAATATGCCGTAAAACTTTTGCTTCATTTATTTTGCGTTAATAACGTATGCGCCATCTGTTTTATGCCAGCTTGTTTGTGTTATCAGGCATATATCATTCAGCATTTCTTCTACTGTTTGGCTATGGAAGGAAATATTTACCAGTTGTGCTTGCATGTCGGCAGGTAGGTTCGCGTTAAGCACAATATTGCTATCTGTTATTTCATTCAGTTGCAGCACTACATTTTTCAACGGTGTATTATTGAATGCCATAACGCCCGTTTGCCAGTATAAGTAATTATCAATAGATACATTTTCTTCGGTCAATGAACCATTCTTCAGGCTTCCTTTTTCACCCGGTGTTAGTATCAGGTAGGCATTATTGGTTTGATTGGTCATTTGCACTTTACCTGTTCTCACTACTACGCTGGCTGCTTGCTTAGTGCATTTTACATTGAAAGATGTACCCAGCACCCTTACTGATGCTGATTGTGCATCTATAGTAAATGGAGCGTTTTCATTATGAAATACCTCAAAGAACGCCTCACCTTCCAGCGCTACATTTCTTTCGTTGCTGGCAAAATGTTTGGGATAATGTAATACACTGCCTTTTCTCAAGGTTATTTTAGAATTGTCGGGTAGGGTAACTATTTGGTTATCGGTATTGGCAGCAATTGTTACCATGCTATCTCCCTGCAACCTGAACACGAAGAAACCTATCAATATAACAGCAGCTGCCGCTATGCTGTACTTTGCCCATGCAGGGAATGCAATAGAACGTGATTTTTGTGCTGGCGCCTGTTGCATCCTGGCGGCAACTTTATCCCATGCTTGGGCAGTATTAAAAGCAGGTGTCTCAAATATTTTATCAGCATTTGCCCATGCTGTCTTCAGTTTGTTATAAGTAGCGGTATTTGCAGCATCTTCAGCCAACCATTTTTCTATAGCAGCATTATCGGCCGGAGATGCTTCTCCGCTTAGTTGCCGGGCTATGCTTGTATATATTAATTCGTCCATTGTTTACGTGTGGCTATATATAAAACGCAAGGTTGGTTGAATACCCCTACGCCGAAAAATAATTTTTTATGAGTAGCATAAGAATTGTTACAGAAGCAACTCCTGTATGTTCGCGGAGTATTTTAATAGCTTTAC
>CBFGNI010000083.1:0-11488 GCA_965650105.1 uncultured bacterium
TCATTCCAGTTTACATAATATTCGTAAATAGCAAAGCGCCTTTGGTTGTAAGCTGCAATGTGCAGATTGAGTGGCCCTGCGTGTGTAAATGCTATATCCGGGTCTACATGAAACCTGGTGCCGGTCATGTTGAACAGCGGTCCAAAGCTGTTATTGTTACCGGCAACGATATTTACGCCATTTACAGGGTCTTCCCAAATAATTCCCGTACCATAGCCACGGTGAGAATCCATACTAATGCGCGTAGCAGTAGTAATGTTAGATAATTGGGTTGCGCTTGACAGCGTAAGTCCCGTACCAGGGCCTCCGAATATGGCGGGTGCATTCCAATCGTAAATAAACAGGTAGTGGCCCGAACCGGCTTTATGGAAGGTAACATTAACTTGCACCCCCGTTGGGCCGGCAAATATGATACCTACATTTACACTGCTGATGTTCGGCCCATAATTAAGATAGCCCTGATCGGTGTATCCGCCTGCGTCAACCATCCAAGCTATGCCAGCGTCAGTTGCGGGGTCATCCCAGCTACTAACCATACCAAGCCCGTTACCTATATAACCCGTCCAGCTGATGGGTAACGTATAGCATGATGTGTTGTTAACATTGAGGACCGGTGTAGGAATGGTGCCGGCAAATGGGAAAACAGTTTCAGGAAACGATGGAGGAAGAAACTGTGCGTATGTGGCAAATGATAGTAAGCCACATACTGCGCCTAAGAGCAGTTTTTTCATAGTGGAATGTTTTAATGGTTTAAAAAAATGGTTTATGGGATCCCTTACTGCAAAGATATATTCTAAATTATTATACAAACTAGGTTGTAGAATTTTTATTTTTCAAATATTCTTATATATTATATCGTGACAATGTAATGCGCAGTGAAATGGCGGTGCATAAGCAATACTTAGAAGTACTGCTGCGTGCTTAAAAAATGATCCAGGTATTTTTCAATACCCTGCTCTAAAGAATGGAAGGGCTGGTTGTAGCCTGCATTGTGAAGTTTGGCCATGTTGGCTTCAGTGAAATACTGGTACTTATCCCGTATATCTTCGGGTGTATCTACATATTCAATATTTACGGGTAGTTGAAGTGTATTGAATATAGCGGTGACAAGATCTTTGAAGGTGCGGGCCTTGCCTGTGCCTACGTTGTACAGGCCATTTTGGGGTTGTTGCTGCATTAGCCAGGTGCATATATCCGCAACATCGTTTACATAAATGAAATCGCGCAATTGCTCACCATCTTTGTATTTGGCATTGTGAGATCGGAATAGCTTTACGCTACCTGTTTCTTTAATCTGCTTATATGCGTGGAAAATAACGGAGGCCATACGGCCTTTATGATATTCGTTGGGACCATAAACATTGAAAAACTTTACCCCGGCCCAAAAAGGTGGGGTTGTTTTTTGGGCTAAAGCCCAAATGTCGAACTCGTTTTTTGAACGGCCGTAAGGGTTGAGCGGTTGAAGCTTCTCAACCAGGTCATGGTTATCAATATACCCATACTCACCGTTGCCGTAGGTAGCGGCTGAAGACGCATATACAAGAGGAATATTGTTCAGTGTACAGAATTCCCATATAGCTTTCGTATAGTCGAGATTAAGTGTTTTATGAACACCATAATCCATTTCGGTAGTATCGGTACGCGCACCCAGGTGAAAAATATACCTGATACCCAGAGTGGGAGCTTTATCTATAAAATCGTTGCGATCTATCTTAGCGATAAATTTTTTGTTATTGAGGTTGGCTGCTTTGTCGGTTCTCGAAAAGTCATCAACCAATACCAATTGCTCATAACCCAGGTTGTTGAGGTAGCCACAAAGATAACTGCCAATAAAACCTGCGGCGCCGGTTATGGCTATTACTTCGTTTTTAAGCATGCCTGAAATTAGTGATGTTCAGCCGGTGCCTCTTCTGCAGGATGAGTTTCTTCAGCATTTTGGGTGTCGCTGCCAGTAGTAGCAGCTTCTGCTGCTGCACCAGCCTCATGCGAAGAAGGATGTTGTCCTGACACTGATTCAACATGATGTGCTTCGCCACCATGCCCTTCACCTTCGTCATGGCCCATAACGTTTACAAAATTGACAGCTGCAATGAATAAACCTACTAAAATGATAACAAACCAAACTGATGACCTGAATGAAGTTGTAGGTTGGGTTTCAGCAGGTTGATGGTGTGTATCGTGATGTGCTTCGTGTGACATGCTTGTATATTATTGATATATTGACGTGCGCAAAAATAATTGTTTGCGGCGATTTATCTAAAAATGCTTGTAAAATCTTTAAACACCTATTTTTTAGGTTTGGGTGGTTCCATTATATAACCACATTTTTTGCATGTACGCTTTTCCTCGTCAGAATAAAAGCGCTCCATAACCGGGGGTAACTGGGCCACCAGGTCAGTCACTTTCAGGAATTCTTCGTACAATTTATTGTCGCATTTTTCGCAAAACCAAAGGAAACCATCTATTTCATCGCCTTCACGTACTTTTTCTATCACAAGGCCTACGGTATTTTCGCCACGTTGCGGTGAGTGTGGTGTTTTAGCAGGCAGCAAAAACATTTCACCCGCTTTTATAGGTATATCAACAATTTTACCGTCTTCCTGTATGCGTACATTAATATCTCCTTCCAATTGATAAAAGAGTTCCTCACTTTCATTATAGTGAAAATCTTTACGGCTGTTAGGGCCACCTACAACCATCACTATAAAATCGCCGGTGTCTTTGTATACTGTTTGGTTGCCTACCGGTGGTTTCAATAAATGGCGATGTTCTTCAATCCATTGATGCACATTAAAAGGACGCGTAACTGCCATGATATAAGTTTTATTAGTTTTTTAATAGTTTTTCAGCACTTTCATCTTTACTGTTTCAATACGGGTTTCTGTAACCAGCAGTATGTCAAACTCGTACCTGTCTATAATGATGCGGTCTTTAAGTTTGGGTATGGTTTCGTGGTTATTGATAATATAGCCCGATAAGGTTTCTGTTTCGCCGGTTTCGAAGGTGAAACCATATTTCTCATTCAGGTAATCTAACTCAAGCCTGCCTGAAAAGATGTACTCGTTCTCTGATATCTGCTTTTCCACATGTTCCTGAACATCATATTCATCATTTATATCTCCAAATATCTCTTCCAAAACATCCTCCATGGTCACGATACCTGCTGTACCTCCAAACTCATCAATAACCCATGCAATGCTTTTACGCTCTTTGGTAAAGCGGTTCATCAAGTCAACAGCACTCATAGCTTCAGGTACTGCAGATATTTTGTGCAGTATATCTTTTATCTGTAACGGGCGCCTGTTCAGGTCGAGGTGGTGTACATAGCCCACTATATTGTCAATGCTTCCATCGTATACAAGTATTTTTGAAAGCTTAGTGCTAATGAATTTTTGTTTTACTTGTGGGATACCTGTACTGATATCTACAGCTTCTACTTCATTGCGTGGTATCATACACTTCCTGATCTTAACATTTACCAGGTAAAGTGCATTTTCGAACAATTCAGTATTTACTTCGCTGCTGTCAGCCTCGTGCCCGTGCAAGGTTTGTTTTACAAATACTTCAAGATCTACACGGTTAAAAACCTGCTGATTTTCCTTGATGCGTACATTGAACAAGTATTTTAAAATGAATTCAGATATGGATACGAATACTTTAGCCAGCGGAAACAGGAGGTAGTACATCAGCAACATAGGCAATGCAAATATGGTGAGTACTTGCTCTGCTTTGGAGCGGAAGATGGCCTTAGGTAAAAACTCCGCAAATATTAAAATGAATATAGTAGCCAGTAAGGTATCTAAAAGAAGATGTATATACTCAGAATTGAGGGGGGCGGGCAGCATGTCGAAAAATGGCTTGGTAAGCTGCGTCATCAGCAAGCCATAAATAACCAGTAATACGTTTACACCTATGAGGCTGGTACCTATAAACTCAGCCGGGTTTTCCATGAAGCGGGAGAGGATCCGTCCGGCGAAAGTGCCTTGTTTTTTGCGTAGCTCAATATTTAGCTTATTAGCTGAAATGAATGCTATTTCAGTGCCTGCAAAAAAGCCTATCAGCAAAATACATCCAACAATATAGAGCAACAGGTGCGACGTGTCCATAACCAAAGGTAATAAAAACGCTAAATGGTTAGAATACTATATAGAAGAAGTTTCTATGACCGGAGCATTGATAAATTCCCTAACAACTTGTACCAGCTCTTTGGTTGCCTCATCAAGGCTATCATTTATAATGATCTTATCGAACTGGGGAGCGAAGCTAAGTTCCAGCGTTGCTTTGCTAACACGTTCATCAAGGCTGTGTGGTGTTTCTGTGCCACGTAGTTCAAGCCTTTTACGTAATTCTTCCAAAGAAGGTGCCTGAATGAACAAAGTAATTGAATTATCAGGGTATTTACTTTGAATGGCTAAGGCGCCCTGCACATCTATATCTACCAATGGGTAATGCTCCGATTGCCAGATGCGCTCCACTTCTGATTTTAAAGTGCCATAATACTTACCGGTATAAACCATTTCCCATTCAATGAATGAGTCTTTGTCTATCAATTGTTTAAACTCTTCATCAGTCAAAAAGTAATAATCTTTACCATGCTTTTCGCCGGGGCGAGGTGTGCGTGTACAGGCAGATATAGAAAATGATAGTTCGGGGCAGGCATTAAGAAGACGCTTAACCAGCGTTGTTTTGCCCGAACCCGAAGGGGCTGTGATTATTATGATCTTTCCGTTTTTCAACTGACTAAAATATCAGGTTGCGAATAACGTAAATTATTTCGTCTTTTTTAAATATTCAAATAGCTTTTGGGCTAAAACAATAAAAGCGCATGAGTTATGCGCTTTTATTGACAAGTGTTGTATTGTATTAGCAATATGTTTCAAATGCCTGCACCAGGTTAGCGGCAATCATTTGCGCCGGGCGGCCTTCTATCATGTGGCGTTCTATCATGTGGACTACTTTCCCGTCTTTTAGTAATGCAATAGCAGGTGAAGATGGGGGGTAAGGCAACAAATAGGTGCGTGCTTTATTTACAGCTTCCGTATCGTAGCCGGCAAAGCTGGTAAGTAACTGGTCAGGCTTTTTAGTGGCATTTTGCACTGCCAATACTACACCGGGGCGTGCAGTACCTGCCGAGCAACCACAAACTGAATTTATCATTAAAAGAGCTGTGCCCGATTGCTTTAACGCGTTATCAACTTCATCTGCTGTCAGTAATTCCTTAAAACCTTTAGCAGTAAGTTCTGCCTTCATCGGATTAACTAATTCTGTAGGATACATCTTTATATAGTAATTTATGCTGCAAATTTACGTCATGAGGTTGTTATTATGGGCATATAACTCATAACCATTCTCAATTGCTGTATAAATACCCCTGTAAGGGTTGCTATAATTGTACAGTCAAGTATTAAATTGCAAGTCCTCGAATTGTATTTAAATGAAAAATATACTTTATATAATCTGTTTGCTTTGTTGTGTATCGGCATGCAAGAATGATAAGGTGAAGCAGGCTGACAGGAATGATAATGTTGCGTTCGATTCGCTTATGAACAGCTATTGGGAAGAAAGAATGCAGCTATTCCCATTTGAGGCGACTGCAAATGGTGACAGCAGGTACAATGATAAAATGACCATTACGATAGCTGAAACCTTTAGAGATAGCCTGAAGCGTTTTTACAGCAAATATCAATCTGCCTTAATTGATATAGACCGGGAAGCGCTTAATGGATCAAATAAAGTGAGTTACGATGTATTTGCTTATGAAATGCAAATGAACCTTGTTGGATTGAAATTTCCCACCCATTATTTACCCATCAACCAGTTTTGGGCTTTTACACTGGAACTTCCCCAATTAGGTTCCGGCGAGGGTAACCAGCCATTTAAAACCACGAAGGACTATGAAAACTTCCTGGCACGTATGCAAACATTTCCTGCATGGGTTGATACCGCTATATATAATATGAAGAATGGTATAAAAAACAGGTGGGTATTGCCTAAAACGCTGGTGGTAAAAATGTTGCCCCAGTTAAAATCGATGATAGTAAACGATGCGGCGGGAAGCATTTTTTATGGCCCTGTTAAATTAATGCCTAAAGAATTTTCCGGCGATGACAAGAAAAAGATCAGTGATGAATATGTACGTATGATTGATAGTATAGTTGTGCCATCCTATAATAAACTCTACAATTTTATGGCGAATGAATATTTGCCTGCCAGCCGTAACACAAGCGGTATAAGTGCCGTAAATGGCGGGGATGCCTACTATACGTATTGCGTAAAATACTGGACTACAACCGGCTTAAGCCCAGACAGTATTTATAATATTGGTAAGGCGGAAGTGGCAAGGTTGGAAGGTGAAATGAATAAAGTAAAAGACGAAGTGGGCTTTAACGGGTCTTTGAAAGAGTTTTTTGCGTTTCTTGGTAGCGATAAGCAATTTTATCCTTTTAGCAGCCCTAAAGAAGTGCTTGATAGTTTTCAGGCGATTCATAATGTTGAAGAACCCTATTTAACCAAAATGTTCAGGCACAAACCTAAAACGCCTTTTGTTATCAGGCAAACAGAAGCCTTTAGGGCAGCATCAGCAAGTGCCGAATATAATCCCGGTTCGGAAGATGGTTCAAGGCCGGGTATATTTTATGTGCCTATATTGGATGCAAAAAAGTTTAATGCTGTGGGGATGGAAACGTTGTTTTTGCACGAAGCTATACCCGGGCATCACTACCAGATATCGCTACAGCAGGAGAATGGAGAACTACCTAAATTCCGAAGATTTTTATGGTACGGTGCTTATGGCGAAGGTTGGGCGTTATATTCTGAAACATTGGGCAAAGAGCTTGGCTTGTATCAGAATCCCTATCAATACTTTGGGCACCTGAGCGATGGCATACACCGTGCTATCAGGCTGGTGGTAGATGTTGGCATACACGCCAAGGGTATGAGCAGAGAGGATGCTATAGCGTACATGATGGCGCATGAGCGGATTTCGAAAGAAGAGGCTACAGCAGAAATAGAAAGGTATATGGCAATTCCCGGACAAGCCTTATCTTACAAAATGGGGCAAATGGCCATTAGCTCTTTACGCACTAAATATGAAAAGGAAATGGGCAGTAAATTTGACCTGGCAGCCTTTCATGAGCAGGTGCTGAAGAACGGATGCCTGCCACTTGATATGCTGGATAAACAGCTGATGGTATGGGCCAAACAATACTAGAAACATTAATGGGGAAATTCATAGTAGCGTCAAGAGAATATATAGATACGCTTATTAACCGCCGCGATGGGGAAACTAAATTTGGAGAGCGCGTACAAACAATAGAAAGCGAAAATTGGGAAGCTGTACTACAGGAGAGTAGTGCAAAATTTGTAGTGGTAGGCATACCTGAAGATGTAGGTGTGCGCGCCAATAATGGAGTAGGTGGCGCACATACGTTATGGGAACCAGCCTTAAAGGCACTGCTAAATGTGCAAGATACCCAATGCCTTTCAGGTGAGGATGTGCTTATAGCCGGCTGGTTCGACTTTGCCAAAGTGATGGAGCGATCGCAAAAGATGGACATAACCCACTTACGCGACCTTGTAGGGTATATAGATGAAACTGTACATCCGCTGATAACTAAAATTGTTTCGGCGGGCAAGGTGCCTATAGTTATTGGTGGTGGGCACAATAACGCATATCCCCTGTTAAAGGGAGCATCGCTGGTAAATGATAAACCGTTGAATTGTATTAACCTGGATGCGCATAGCGACTTCAGGCAAATGGAAGGCCGCCATAGCGGTAACGGGTTTAGGTATGCGCATAGAGAGGGTTACCTGAAAAAATACGCCGTTGTTGGCTTGCATGAAAACTATAATGCCCAGGATATTATTGATGAAGTAAAAGATGATCCTGAATTGAATTTTACTTTTTACGAAGACATATTTGTCAGGGAAAAAATAAGTTTTACAGAGGCTGTAAGAGCTGCTATTGAACGTATTTCGGGCAAAAATTGTGGCGTGGAGTTAGACCTTGATTGTATTGAAGGTGTATTGTCAAGCGCTATGACACCGGCAGGTATTACATCTTTACACGCCAGGCAATACATTAGCTTATGCGCGCAATTGCTACATCCTGTTTATCTGCATATCACTGAGGGGGCAACAGAATTAGCCGACGGCAGAACCGATGCTACAACACCCAAGCTGGTAGCATACCTGGTTACTGATTTTATAAAAGCATATAAACAGAAGCGAGGACTGTTTAGTTAAGACTTGCAAGACTGGCATCATTGAATGTGTCACCCTGATTTACATCTCCGGTCTGGTAACCTTTCCGGAACCAGTACATTCTTTGTTGAGCGGTGCCATGTGTAAATGCATCGGGTACTATGCGGCCTTGCGTTTGCTCTTGTATTTTATCATCGCCTACGGCACTGGCAGCGTTCAGGGCTTCATCAATATCTCCTTCCTCAAGTATATTCTTCATTTGTTGGGTATGGTGCGCCCATACGCCTGCAAAAAAGTCGGCCTGTAATTCCAGTTTTACAGAAAGCTTATTCGCTTCGGTTTCGCTCATGCGTTCTTTTGCACGCTGTACTTTATCTGATATGCCCAGGAGATTTTGTACATGGTGGCCTACTTCGTGGGCAATAACATAAGCGATAGCGAAATCGCCGGGTGCCTGGAAACGTTCTTTCAGCTCATTACAAAAAGAAAGGTCGATGAACACTTTTTTGTCGAGAGGGCAATAGAACGGGCCTACGGCTGAACTGGCGTTGCCACAAGCAGTTTCTACATAACCGCTGAATAGCACGAGTGTAGGGTCTTCGTAGGTAGCACCCATCTGGCTGAATATTTGATGCCAAACATCTTCAGTTTCGGCCATTACAACTTTCGAAAATTGCGCCAGCGTATCTTCGGCAGCTTTTTGCTCGGCTGTTTGCGGCTGGGTTTGCACTTGTTGCTGATCCATTATTACTGATGGATCGCCACCTAATAAGTAAACGATAACACCTATTATAAGTGCGCCGATACCACCTCCCAGAATTTTACCACCCCCTAAACCACGACGATCGTCAACATTCGAGCTTTCGCGTCTGCCTCTCCATTGCATAATGATTCATTTTAAACGAAACCATAAAAAAGTAGTGCCATCTATTATAGCTTGCGTACTAACTCCCAAAGCACTATACCAACGCTAACTGAAATGTTTAACGAGTGTTTAGCGCCCCATTGTGGTATTTCTATGCAGCCATCGGCCAGTTTCAGTATCTCATCGCTAACGCCAGTTACCTCATTGCCAAATATAAGCGCCAGCGGCCCATTCAGGTTAATGCTACTTAACTGCATACTATTATGTGCCTGCTCAACTGCATATATTTTATATCCCTGGCTACGGGCAGTATCTACGGCCTCCTGAGTTGTGGCAAAGTGCTTCCAATTGACGGTTTCGGTAGCGCCAAGAGCTGTTTTATGTATATCGCGGTGAGGGGGAGTGGGGGTATATCCACAAAGAAATAATGACTGTACTGCAAAGGCATCGCAGGTTCTGAAGGTAGATCCAACATTATGCATACTACGCACATCATCAAGAATGACTATAAGGTTGTTCTTACTTGCTGCATTTATATCGGCCGGTTTCAACCGCTCCAGTTCTTCCATGCTCTTTTTTACAAACATTTATCCCGTTTTGGCTGCAAAATAAGCGTTATAAATAAAACCCCGCCAGCACGAAGCAAGGCGGGGTAAACAAACAAAAGCAATTTAATTACCTATACTACTAACGCATTATCAAGCTATTTATTATATCGAGGTCAATTGCAGGCAATAAATGACTGTCCTATATTTTATTTGCATGTAAGTTTTTTGATGGTTTATTTAATAATTTTGCATATTCAAAACCAGATGTGATATGAGCCGGATAGGTAGCATACAATGGCAAACCCAGGATGAAACTACTGAAGATGTATTGGCCGATGAAGTGCATAGCCTTATTGTTTGGAATGACCAGGTAAACACTTTTGATCATGTAATTGAATCGCTGGTAGAAGTATGTGAACATACAGCTGAACAAGCGGAACAGTCGGCGCTAATAATACACAACAAAGGTAAGTATGGTGTAAAAAGGGGCAGTTTTGATTTTCTCAGGCCACGTGCTGAAGCACTTATTGACCGTGGTATACAAGCTACAATAGACTATTAGCAAAGTTTTACCAGCATACTGTTTATTTTAGCGGTATGCGTAATAACTTTTTAGGCAGATTTACGGAGCTAAGCACAACTACCGATGTACCATCTACCGTTAAGAAAATAGGTGATGGTGTGTCGCTAAAGGGGTTTAATATCTGGATACTTATATGCTCCGCCATACTTGCGTCTATTGGGTTAGATACAAATTCAGTAGCAGTAATAATTGGCGCCATGCTTATCTCTCCTTTAATGTCGCCAATACTTGGCATTGGGCTTTCGCTGGGTATGCACGACAGGGAGCTTTTTATAAGGTCGCTGAAAAATCTTGCAATTGCTACCGGTATTAGTCTTATCTCAAGTGCGTTGTATTTTCTGTTTACACCATTCGGCAATGTTACTGAAGAACTATTGTCGCGGACACACCCCACCTTGCTGGATGTTGGTGTAGCGTTTGTAGGGGGCATAGCGGGTATCGTTTCTATGTCGCGCAACGAAAGTACCAATGCCATACCTGGGGTTGCTATTGCTACTGCTTTAATGCCTCCTATATGTACTGCAGGTTTTGGCCTAGCCAGCGGCAACTGGGAGTTTTTTCTTGGTGCGTTCTATCTTTTTTTTATTAATGCTTTGTTTATTAGTCTTTCAACATACCTTATAGTTAAGTATCTCAAATTTCCCGTAAAACAATATGTTGATAAGGCTAAGCAAGCAAATTATACAAGGCTGTCATGGGTTTTGCTTATTTTATCGTTGATACCCAGCGTTTACTTTTTATATACAGTTTACGATAAATCGAAAACTAAGGAAAGAATACAATCGCTGGTAATAGAACCGATAGAAAGAGATGGTAACGAAATACTGAAGTGGGAGGTGAACTCGTCGGATAGTATTAAGTATGTAAATATCTATTATTCAGGATTGGCTGTAGCCGATAGTAAAATAGATAGCTTGCAAGCTTTGTGTTATAAAAATGGCCTTAAAAACTACCGGATAAAAGTGTTGCGTGTTAACCTGACAAAAGAAGAGATAACAGGGCTAAGTACCAATGTAGCCCGGCAAATGCTGAATGAATGGCAAATAAAGATGTTAGAAATACAAAAAGATGATTCCATTAACCATACAATATGGGCGGGCGAGGTGAAAAAAGCATCGCAAGAGGCTAAAGCAGCATTTGGAAACCTGGATACTATAAGTGTTGAAAGAAGTATTCATATACGAGATTCTACATCGCCCGATACTATTGTTGATGTATGGTATAAAGGGAACAAAAAGTTTACAGAAAAGGATAAACTTGCACTTGCAGCCTTTCTCAGGTTAAGGCTGG
>CBFGNI010000084.1:0-11418 GCA_965650105.1 uncultured bacterium
AAAGGTATGGGGGCCGATCTGTCAAAGGTCATGTGTATATAGTGCGCTATGCCATAGGTGCCCGATAAGTCATGATTTACGCCTCAACTTGTCACATATACACAGCATAGCAAGGTTTTAAACTGTGTAGCTTTACTTCTATCAAAATAAAACCAATATCATGAGTACAAAAACAGCCAGCACAAGAACCGAAGGATTGGTTGCGTTGTTCGATCTGCACACAAGGCTTTTTGAGCGCGCATTAGAAGGTATGTCAGACGACGACATGTACAATCGCCTGAACACGAAAGCCAACCACATGGCCTGGCTTGCAGGTTCCGCTGTGGCGCAGCGCTTTATGATGGCAACAGATGTTGATCCCAATCTGAAACAAAAGGGAGAAGAACTATTCAAAGACAACAAAGGCATACAGGAAGGTGTAAAATACCCAACTGTAGCAGAGTACCTGGCCGACTGGAAAAAGGTTACACCGGCTGCAAGGCAAGCGTTAATTGAGCTGGACGATAAAAAACTGGATAGCGATTTCGAAATGGGAGGTATGAAAATGAAATGGTACGATCTGGTAACATTCACCAAATTTCGCGAGGCAAGCATTATAGGTCAGCTGGCTTTATGGCGCAGGTTACTGGATTATCCCGGAATGAAATATGACTAAGTTGTATATTGGGTATATATACGTAAGCCTGCATTTTGCAGGCTTTTTATTTTATATCGGATTCATCAATTAATAGTGTAAGTACAAGGGTTACATACTAGGCATGTTGTTTTAACTTTATGTATAGCTTAAAAAGGCATTTGACATTAAAATATGTATTAATTATTTTGTTGAAAAAAATTGAGGTATCTCTTTTTTATAGCCCTATTTGTACCACTTCTGGTTTCAGCCCAAAAGAAAGGACAGCAACTTATTGATTCGCTCAAAGGTGAATTGGTTAATGCCGCTCAGGATACCAATAGAGTCAAATTATTAGATAAGCTTTCCTATTCTTACGTTACTATAAGCCCTGATAGTGGGATTGTATTTGGACAAAAGGCTTTGAACCTGGCTACTACACTTGGTTGGGAGAAGGGGCAGGCCAATGCATATAGCGATCTCAGCACCTGTTACAACGCAAAATCTAATACAGCGATAGCATTAGAGTATAACCGTAAAGCGTTGCTGCTCTTTGAAAAATTAAAGCACGCACGGGGCATAGCAGCTATTATGGTCAACAATGCATTGATTTATCATGCTATGAGTGATTATTCAAAAGCGCTACCTGAATATTTAGGATCCCTGAGGATATTTGATAGTTTGAAGGATAATTCAAACAGGGCCATAGTGCTTGAAAATATCGGTACGTTATACCTTGAGCAAAACGAGTTCAATAAAACACTTGATTATTATCAACAGGCCCAAAAGATATACGAAGAAAAGGCAGATATAGCGGGCATAGCCAGGAATACAGCTAACCTGGGCATTGTTTACTACAAACAACACCAATCAGCCAAGGCATTAAAGCATCATGAAATAGCACTAAAGCTTAATAGCCAAATTGGGAACAAGCATGGAGTTCAGATCAACCTGTCTAATATCGGGCTCGTTTATTTGCAGCTGGAAGATTTTCAAAAAGCATTAAACACCCAGTTCAAAGCGTTGGCCATAAGCAGAGAACTGGGCAACAATAGAAGCATAGCCACTTCATTGGGTAATATAGGAGCTGTTTACTACCAACTTGCTACAAAAAACAAACAACATCCCGATAGTGCTATTTTAATTAAAGCGGTAGCTTACCTGGAAGATGCGATAAGGATATGTAAAGAAATAGGTTTCACCGCACCAATAGCAGAGTTTGGTCCCGCTCTTTCTGAAGCGTATTCACTACTTGGCGATCACAAGAAAGCTTATAGTACATTTAAAGACGTCACTATACTAAAGGACTCTGTTTTTTCCCTGCAAAAAAATGTTCAGTTAGCTAACCTGGAAAGCAAATACCTTATTGAAAAACAAGAGAAAGCTATTCTTGATAAAAACAGGCAACTTCAAATTGCAGGCTTTAAAGCAGAGCGGCAACGGTACGCCTCTAAAATATATGTATTGAGTATTATTGTTATGATACTTGTTTTAGGAATTGCGGGCTGGGCAATAATATCGTACAGGGCGCGAAATCAGTCGCTTTCAGTTACTAACAAAGAGAACGAAACTACTATAAAGAAACAGCTTGTAACATTGCAGGCAAGCAATGCTGCACTAAAAAAGATTGCCGATATTCAATCGCATGACGTAAGAGGGCCGGTTGCTACAATTTTAGGCTTGTCTCAGCTTTTTAATACTAAAGACCCAGCCGACCCTGCCAACCAAATCATAATTGACGGCATAGCTTCCGCTGCTCAATCATTAGATACGGTAATAAAAAACGTAGTGCTGTTAGAAAATAAATTGAGGATAAGTGAAAATTTACAAGATGCGGAAGAAGAGTAAGGTCGCTCCAACTAAATAAAAAAAGAGGCTCAAACTGAGCCTCTTTTTTTATTCATTATTTTCTGTTTCGTCTAGCTCCGATAGCTTATTATTTTCATTACTGTAATTCGCACCATCATTCTCTTCTTCACCTTGTTTATAAGCCTTACCTGCTAATTGGTAAGAGCCTTGCCCATGGTTACTGCCACCTTGCGTTGTACTGCCCTGGTGAAAGCTTGCGCGGCCCTGGCTGCCATCTTCCGGTTGCTCAGGTTCTTTATCGGTATTTACATCTTTCTTGCGCTTTGGGTCTTGCTCTTCGTGGTTGTTCATGGTAATTAAGTTTTATGGTGTACCTAAAGTGTCAGGTTTTTCATCATTCATCGGGTCTTTATCATTCTCTGTTCTTTCGTCGGTTTGGTTTTCGCGTGGTGCTGATGCAAGCCTGCGTGCATCCTCTTCCGCATTGCTTGCCGTCTCGGCACCTGTGCCGCTTTGTCCCGAATTGTAACCCGTGCCTACTGGCGAATTAGATGTTGGCCCTTCGTATGAAACATTAGTACCTGTATTACCCAAGTTTCCACCACTGCGTTTAGCACGTTCATGTGCCGTTGGGCTGGTAGATATTGAACTTAGCTCAGCAGCTGTTGGTTTGCGTTTATGGTCCTTATGTTCATTTGTCTCTTCCGGTGTTTTCTTATTTTCCTCCATGGTAAGTATATTTTTACCATTTAGGGTAATAAGACTATGCCATTAACTGATAAGCTTAGTTAAAACTTCACCCATGCAATACGCGCCAGTTTCTCTTTGCCATCGCGCTGTATTATGAGTGTTGCGTAGGTGTTGGTGGCAGGTTGGTAGTCTGAAGAAGCGATATATGAAAATTTATATTTATTATCCTCTTTAGGTTTCCCAAACAAATACTCTTTACTGATCTTGCCGTTCTCTATTTTGTAAAAAATGGTATTGGTCTCGCTTACATAATTCACATCCTTCCATTTTTTTGAATTTTGTTCTTTGTCAAAATTCTCAGGATAATCGTTGAGTATTACATAACGGGCGCTTGGCGTGGTAAGATAATCGAACGAAAAATAGCCGCCATTTTCCAAGCCTTTGTTACGCCATGGTGCCATTAGTGGCAAGCCAAATCGCCATATACCTTTAGCCTTGCGATCGCCAAAAAAAGCTTCTATTGTGTGCTCAGCTGTTTGTTCCTTCCTGATAGCATATCCGTATGTTTCATTGCAGCGGTTATCCAGGTCACTAATGCCTATATTCCCAAATATCGTATAACTGGCACCTCTCGATGTAGTGTTTTGCTGCAGCCCTTCAAACAGCAGGGTAGTGGTATTGTCGCTGTTGATTGCTATCCGTTGCGGCATACCGCTAAAGCCATCCGCACCCAGTTTTTCTGTAGCGTATTCACTCACCTTTGCGGTACTTAGCTCTTTACTGCTAATGATGGTCAAGCTTTCCGGGTCAACAAGGCTCATCAATGCCATATAGTAGTTTTTCGATTTGTAGCCTATGACAGGATGTTTCGATTTTACCAATGTCAGGGTGAGCAACTGTATCATTTTGCTACCTGGGTTGTATTGCATTATCGCTTCAGTCTCTTTAAAGTCATCGGTAAACTCAAGCATCTTATGTGTGAATTTGTTATTTCCTGCTGTAAGTTTAGATAGTATCACACGCGAGTCTTTGCCACCCGATGCAGCTGTGTTATAACCGTAAGCACATACATACACGCTATTGTGTACTACTACCGAGCCTATATAGCGCAGGTATTTGAATTGGTCTGCGTCATAAAAAGATTTGTTTACCAGGGTATGTGTGCCGTTTTCCACTGTATAGTGCATTACTCCGATACGCTCTTTGCTTTCTTTGGCGAAAGAGTTATAGTTGATAACAGTGTAGTTGTCTGATGCCGGATCTTTTTCTATATAAAACCCCGGTTCATCAACACCACCAAACCCCATTGCATAACCCGAACCTACATTTAATTTATTTTGCTCGCCTATCAGTTCTTCACTTACTACTGCACCTGTGTTAGCATCTAATACTATGCGGAATAATTTGGGTGTCCATTCCAGGAACTGTTGTAGAAATATTACCGGTTGGCCGTTTATTTCGTACAAGCCGGCTATTTTCATTTGCGGTACTTTTTTAGTATTCCACAGCTTGCCTTTTATCACCTTGCTTCCGGTAGGTTTGGCGTTTGCATATATACGCGCTTCAATACCTTCGTCGTTCAGGTGGAAGTAAAATGTTTGTCCCGTTTTTAGCTGAAGTATTTTTGTCCAGCCGTAATTGGGCTCTTCAAAAGTGTTGCTGTATTGTACGGTAGGGTTTTGGGCGTATGCTGTGCATGTAAATAGCAGGCAGCAGGCAAGGGTCAACAGGTTACGGATCATTATTATAGTGGTTTTTTAGAAGCCGCAATAATAGTTGATAAGTTTCTAAAATTCAACTATTTACTGGTTACCGGCATCCATTTTTTATAGCCTCTGTATAATGCTGCAGATTTTCCATCCTCGCCTTCGCTCGATATAAGGAAATCGCCATCGGGCAGTAAAACTATTCCTTCCGTTTGCCAGGCTTTACCATTACCCATATATATACGGCGTTTATTGCCGGTAAAGAAATGATCGTCTGTATAATCATTCAAAAACCACATAAAAGAATGCTTCATAAAATCGATATAGCCCAGCAATACGATCTCTTTGGTTTCTTTATTATAACTGGCACCGGTTACTACCCCTGCTACGTCAAAGCTGTCGTATGGTTTAACTGAATAGTTGCCCGGTTCTTTTGGTAGCTTGTAAACTTTGGTATGCAGGTCGCTCCAGTTTTTAGTGAAGATGTACAGTTCGTCTTTTATGCTGATGATGGCCTCACAATCAAAATTGTGCTGGTAGGGTTTTACGTTGAAATTGGTTTGGTCGGCATAGTTGAATGAAATGGCCTCTGCTTGTAAATGCACCATTGCCTCTTTACCAATATCCTTCTTTGCGATCTTCAATATTTTCTGATCAGTTCTGCGGCCTTTATTGTTGCCGAAATCGCCAATATATATATAGTCCTCATCAGCCGTCAGGTCTTCCCAGTCTATGTTAGGGAAGTTATCGATGTACACCGTTTGCAGTATATGCCCGTCAGCACTGTCAATACTAAATAGCATAGGTGGGTTGCCGCTGTCGTTCAATGTCCACAGCTTGCCATTGTCCCATATTAGTCCCGATGTTTCCTGTATAGCGGCAGGCATCATTGCTTTAAATGCCGGTTGGTATTGTACAGGATAATATTGGCAGCTACCGTCGTTCTTTCTTGCCAGGGGGTTGAAGCTCATAGCGTGTATATCAGTACAACCGCTTTGGGCAAATGCGTTTGAGTTAAACAGGCAGAGCAATGAAACAGCCAATACTTTATACATAGGCTTAAAATTAAGTACTATCAGCCTATATATGCTGGCAATATTTATAAGAATATGTTATTCTTAACGTTAGTTTATAATAGCAATTAATTTTATAAAAGCGTATATTTGCAATAGATAATCGTGCAATAGTTTATATTGTTTTTTATTAAAACTGTTGTTCAATTTTGCTAAGTTCTTTGAAATGTGTTGTGCGACATTTACCAGCTGAAACCATTTATAATAAAGGGTTTCAACATTGAATTGCAGCAGCAGATTTTTTTTATTTTTTCTGTTTTTCAACAAAATTGAACAACAAAGAAAGAAAAGCTTAATGTGTTATTGCTTCACGAACCGGTCATCGGTAAGTGCGTGTAGAAAAGCTTCCAGGTCCAGCTTCTCTTGTTTGGTAAGCCCGAGAGGCTGGCGTAGAACGCTATCCCGGTACATGCCACCCGGCAGGTGTAGCGATGGGTTGTCGTAATACTCTATCACTTCAGCCAGCGTCTTAAAATGGCCGTTGTGCATATAAGGGGCGGTAACAGCCACATTGCGCAGTCCGGGCACCTTCATCTTGCTGATATCGGCAGGGTTGTGTGTAGCCATATAGCGGCCCGAATCGTTCATTTCCTGCCCGTCAAACATGCCTATACTGCGAAACTCATCGCCGGTAAAGTCGGGTGTGAAATGGCATTCCAGGCACTTCCCCTTAGTACGGAAGATGTCGCGGCCACGTACCTGCTGCGCGGTCATGCTATTGGGCTCGTCATTCATCCAGCGGTCGTTAGGTGTGTTGCCTGTTTCCAGCGTACGTTCAAAAGCTGCCAGCGCTGCGCCTAAGCTCTTGGCATCGGGGTTAGTATGGTACACCAGCCTGAATAGTTCAAGGTACTTAGGGCTTTTGTTCAGCCTGGCCACGGCTTCTGTTACCGGCAGGTTCATCTCTACCGGGTTAGCAATAGGTTTCAATGCCTGTTCTTCCAGTGTAGCCGCCCTGCCATCCCAAAAGAACGAGCTTCTGGATGAAACATTCATGGCCGATGGTGTATTGCGGGTGCCGGGTTGGCCATGAACGCCCAAACTAAAGCGGGTGGTGTCTGCAAAGGCAAATTCAGGCTTGTGGCAACTGGCGCAGCTGATGGTAAGGTCTTCAGAAAGAATAGGGTCGAAGAACAATGCTTTGCCCAGGCTTACTTCGGTTGGCTTGTCTTCGTTAAAAGAACTCAGCCAAAGCACACCAACTACAAATGATATTATGATAAAACCCTGCTTCACAGCTGCAAAATTAAAAAGAATTATACTGTGTTAGCGCATAAACATTCATTTAATACCTTTGCGGCATTCTTAAAATACACATCAAAATAAATAATACCAATATGAATTACCGTATTGAGAAAGACACTATGGGCGAAGTAAAGGTGCCGCAGGAAGCATATTATGGCGCGCAAACACAACGTTCTATTGATAATTTTAAAATAGCGCAGGACATCAATAAGATGCCTAAAGAAATTATCCGTGCATTTGCTTACCTGAAGAAGGCAGCGGCGCTAACCAATACCGATCTGGGTGTATTGCCTGCTGAAAAATCGAAACTGATAGGGCAGGTTTGCGATGAGATACTGGAAGGCAAACTGGATAACGAATTTCCATTGGTGGTTTGGCAGACAGGTTCGGGTACACAATCGAACATGAACGTGAACGAAGTAGTTGCTTATCGTGCACACGTTATCAACGGTGGTCAGCTTACCGATAAAGAAAAGTTTATACATCCTAACGATGATGTGAATAAATCACAATCATCTAATGATACCTTCCCAACGGCTATGCACATTGCTGCATACAAAATGCTGATGGAAACTACCATTCCCGGAATCAAGAAGCTGCGCGATACTTTGGCTGCCAAGTCGAAAGAATATATGCATGTGGTGAAGATAGGCCGTACGCATTTTATGGATGCTACACCGATAACTGTTGGGCAGGAATTGAGTGGTTATGTATCGCAGTTAGATCATGGTCTGCGTGCTATCAACAACACATTGGCTCACCTTAGCGAACTGGCTTTGGGCGGTACGGCAGTAGGTACGGGTATCAACACACCTCCGGGTTATGCAGAGCATGTTGCTCAAAAAATAGCTGAACTGACAGGCCTGCCTTTCATCACAGCTGAAAATAAATTTGAAAGCCTTGCTGCACACGATGCGATAGTTGAAGCGCATGGTGCTTTGAAAACTGTAGCCGTAAGCCTGATGAAAATAGCCAACGATATACGTATGCTAAGCTCAGGCCCGCGTAGTGGTATTGGCGAATTGCACATACCCGACAACGAACCGGGTTCATCTATCATGCCCGGTAAAGTAAACCCAACACAATGCGAAGCGCTGACCATGATTGCTGCACAGGTTATGGGTAATGATGTGGCTATCAACATAGGTGGGGCAACAGGCCACTTCGAACTGAACGTATTCAAGCCTGTAATGATCTACAACTTCCTGCACAGCGCCCGCCTGATAGGTGATGGTTGCGTATCGTTCAACGATAAGTGTGCGGAAGGTCTGGCGCCAATAGAAAAGAATATCAATGAGCACCTCAATAATTCACTGATGCTGGTTACTTCTTTGAATACCAAGATCGGTTACTATAAAGCTGCTGAAATAGCACAGACAGCACACAAGCAAGGCAAGACGCTGAAGCAAACAGCTATTGATCTGGGCTATGTTACTGCAGAAGAATTTGACGAATGGGTACGGCCCGTGGACATGGTAGGTGAACTACCCAAAAACTAAGAAAAGACAAGCGATAAATAATAAAATATCCCTGATGGGATATTTTATTATTTTGTATTGATATCACCCTGTATGGAAGTAAATACTAAAGAACGGACACTCTTATTCTTCTTGTTGTTCGTTTTCTTCTTGACACTTTTTAGATTCCTTCCGGGTTTTAGCATCGACCTGGAATATTTTATACGTTGGGCCGTTAATATTCATAAAAACGGTCTTGGGGCAACGTATACATCTCCTGACAATAATTATTTACCTGTCTTTCAATATATACTATATATATACGCCAAGCTTGCAGGTGATGAAGGGCAAATAACGCATTATATAAGGCTATTAAGGTTATTTACCCTGGTTTTTGAACTATTGGGTATATGGTATATATACAAATGGATCAATAAGAAAACTGCCTTCATGCTGCTGGTTTTCATTTGTATCCTCAACATAGCCTATTCCTTCAATACTATTATTTGGGGGCAGGTAGATGGTATCTATTCTTCGTTGGTATTTATAGCCTTATACTATGCGTACAAGCGCGATATGTTCTGGAGCAGCATATGGATGGTGCTGGCGCTGAATGCTAAGCTGCAGGCTGTGATATTTATTCCATTATGGCTGCTGATGTGTTTGAACAATCTGGTAGATAAAAAAAGTATTAAAGCGTTTGTTGTACCGCTGATCACCTTTAGTGTAGCGCAGCTTTTAATGTTGTTGCCATTTATGTTAAAGGATGGGCAATTGCAAAATCTTTGGAATCATATTGTCAATTCTGATAACATGTATCCGAAGATAAGCATGGCGGCTTATAATTTCTGGTTTATTATTCTGCGGGCAGATACCGTTAATAATGTACCCGATAGCAATATATTTATTTTCGGATTTAGCTATAAGCACGCGGGTTTACTGATGTTTTGTTTGGCATCGCTACTGGCGTTATTGCCTGTATTGCGCGATGTTTATTTCACTTTGAAAAGAAAACAAAATGCAATGGTGAACAGGCAGCGTATATGGTTAAGTGCTGCATTGGTATCATTAGCGTTCTTCCTGTTCAATACAGAGATGCATGAACGCTATTGCCACGCGGTGTTGATCTTCCTTACCGCTTATGCATTTTACTCTCGCAGATTCCTTATATATGTATTGTTCTCGGTTGCATATTTTCTAAACCTGGAACGTGTACTGAGCGGCCCCGATACCTATTTCTTTCATTTCGACTACTTCTGGTATAACGAACGCTATATAGCATGCTTATATATGATAGTACTTGTGCTTATGTTTGTAAAGCTATATACAATCAAAAATGATGGTGGCAAAGCTGTAGAAGCGTAAGCACAATTATATCCAGGATGAATTGATCTGTTCGAGGTGGTGAGTGTTGCCGGTCACCAGTGCCAGTTGCTCTATAACGCGCTCCACCAGCGCATCGGGGCATGAGGCACCCGATGTGATCATCACCTTCAGGTGGCCTTGCTCAGGCAGGTAGTTGTTCGTTACTATCTCGGTATGTGTATGTAAGTTGAAGTGGCGGATAGTATCTGCTGACTCAATGCAAGCTTCGTCCTTAATGAAGTAAGTAGGTAACTCTAACTCGCAAAGCTCAACCAAGTGAGATGTATTAGAGCTGTTGTAACCACCGATGACTATAGCAAGGTCGGCCTCTACTTCCAGCATACCCTGTACGGCGCTTTGGTTATCGTTGGTGGCATAGCAAAGTGTATCGCGGGTATCGGCAAAGCGGGTGGCAGTATCTTCTTCACTAAGGTTATGGTGCTTTACGATCACTTCCTTCAGGTAGTCGGATATGCCTTGTGTTTCGCTGGCCAGCATGGTTGTTTGGTTCACCACGCCAATGCGTTCAAAGTCCTTGGCTACATCAAAGCCTTCTGAGTATTGGTCTTTGAAATCGTTATAGAACTGTTCTGCCGGCAAATTACCTGTTATGTACTTAGCAAGCCGTTCTGTTTCAGCCATATCTTTTACTACCACTGTTGGTGTATTAGAGCGGCTGTGCGAGAAGGTAGCGCGTGTTTCTTCGTGCCCTGGCTTACCGTGTACTATTATGGTGTACCCATCGTTACCTATCTTCTCTGCGCGGTTCCATACTTTCTCTACAAACGGGCAGGTGGTTTCGTAGCGCGATGGTTCGATGCCTTTGCTGCGCAGTAGTTCTTCCAGCTCGAGTGTAGTGCCGAAAGCGGGTATAATGACAATATCATCGCCGGTCAGGTCATCCCAGCTCATCAGCATCTTGCCATGGGTATCCATAATGAAGCGCACACCCAGCGATTGCAAATCGGCATTAACACCCGGATTATGAATCATCTCACTGAGCAGGAAGATACGCTTATCTGGGTTCTCGGAAACTGCCCTGAATGCTATTTCGATAGCGTTCTCTACCCCATAGCAAAAGCCGAAATGCCGGGCAAGGATTATCTCAAGCGAACCAATATGTAGAATAGTAGGTGTGAAATCCTTCTTCATCTTATCGGCAGCTTTGCGTTTCTGCTTTATGGCAGTTACCAAAGGGCTACGGTAATGAACGGGAACATTAAACGACTTCATGTGCTGTACTGTGGCGCAAAGTTACTTAAAACTGCGGCAGCAATATGTAAATGATATGTTTAATTAGCTGCTATCCGCGGGTAAACTTCGTGATCTGTACATCCATGCCCGGCTTTACTTGCATAAGGCCCGTGGTAATGACAGTATCCCCCGATTGAAGCCCCTGAGTTACTTCCACTTTATCGGTGGTTCGTTCACCCAGCTGCACAGTCACCAGATCTGCCTTG
>CBFGNI010000085.1:0-11162 GCA_965650105.1 uncultured bacterium
AAGCAGTGTTTTGCCGCTACCGGTAACACCTTCCAGCAAAGCCACATTTTTTTCCTGCAAACCTGCTTCAATCTCTTCGTAGGCTTTTTGCTGTGCTGGGGTGAACTCTATTTCCTTTGCATCCTGCTTTGCAGTAAATGCAAGGCGGTCGACAGGCACTTCTTTTACTATGAAAATACCTTTCGTTTCTAATGCTTTTACCTGGCTTGCCGTTGCGCCGGAACGATCGATCAATTCCTGCTGGCGTACCACGCCATTCTTTATCGATAGCTCTGTATAAGCCATCAGAAGGTTGAGCTGTTTGGGTGCACGCTGCAATTCATCGAACAACGCATGCATCCGCTCATCGGAACGGTATGCTTCAGATAAAGACACTACCCGTTCAGTGCGTGGACGATAAGCAGGCTCCAGGCTATCGCTTATTTGTATTACCTCATTTTCCAGCAATTCGTTCAGGGCTTTAGTTAAATGCCTGCTACCTACTATGGAGCGTAGTTCACTCATAGTAAGTTCCTTACGCATTTCTAAAGCTTCCGCTGCGGGGTAGGTTTCATTGCTCCATTCATATACCACATCGATATCCTGCGGTGCCCATTGTAATATAGTTTCGCCTGTTAGTTTCAAGTGCGCCGGTAACGCACTTTGCATCACCTCGCCCGGGTTGGCTATGTAATAGTCGCCTATCCAGCGCCAGAAAGCCAGTTGCGTTTCATTTACAATAGGTTCTTCATCAATCAGGTTGCGGATGGGTTTTACCTGGTAGGCTTCGGGCTGCTCGTTATGCAGCCTGGCCACAATGCCAGAATATTGTTTGTTGCGGCCCAGCTGTACCTCTACCCGCATACCCGTTCTTATCAGTTCCTGCATTTCAACCGGCACGCCATAGGTAAGCACCTGCGTTAGGTTGAGCGGTAAAATGACATCGGCAAAGCGGAACAGGTTATCAGCAGTATCACTGGTGTAAAGCGGCAACATATTGTACTGCAAGATAACTAATAATGCATACCTAAGGGGGCAGGCCACAAGGCATGATATTGGTCATCCCTGCATCTTTTAGTATTTCGTACCTTTGCAGGGATTACCTACGGAATTAAAAAATATAATGGCGAAACAAAACGATAGAAAATGCTCCTTTTGCGAACGTGCTGAAAGCGATGTGAATATCCTTTTTACGGGATTGAAAGGAAATATATGCGACCAGTGTATTGAAAATGCACACCACCTGCTGCAGGAAGCTACTAACGATACACAAAAGAAAAAAGTAGATACTACTACCGACCTGCAACAACATAAGGTACATAAGCCAAGAGAAATAAAAGCTTTTCTTGACCAGTATGTAATTGGGCAGGATGATGCCAAGAAGATACTATCGGTAGCGATGTATAACCACTATAAGCGGTTACTGCACCCGCCACAGGATGACGTGGAGATAGAAAAATCGAACATCATAATGGTAGGTGAAACAGGTACAGGTAAAACCCTGCTGGCTAAAACTATAGCGCGTTTGCTACAAGTGCCTTTCGCTATAGTAGATGCTACTGTATTTACAGAAGCGGGTTATGTGGGCGAAGATGTGGAAAGCATACTAAGCCGTCTGCTGCAAAGCTGCAATTTTGATGTAGCTGCTGCTGAACGCGGTATTGTTTATATAGATGAAATAGATAAGATAGGCCGTAAAAGCGATAACCCTTCTATAACACGCGATGTAAGCGGTGAAGGTGTACAGCAGGCTATGTTGAAACTATTGGAAGGATCGGAAGTGCTGGTACCACCACAAGGCGGTCGCAAACACCCAGAACAGAAAATGGTGAAAGTGAATACGCAAAACATACTATTTATATGCGGCGGCGCTTTTGAAGGTATTGATAAGATGATAGCCCGCAGGGTACAAAGCTCATCGATAGGCTATAATGCTATAAAAAGCACCAAAGAACTGGACCGTGCTAACCTGCTGCAATATGTAAATGCACAGGATTTGCGCACATTTGGTTTGATACCTGAATTGCTGGGCCGTTTGCCGGTAGTAACTTACCTGACACCGCTTGATGCGCCTGCACTGAAACGTATACTTACCGAGCCGAAGAATGCCCTTATTAAACAGTACACCAGGTTGTTTGAATACGAGAACATTAAGCTGGAAGTAGATGATGACGCTTTGGACTATATGGTGAGCAAAGCCATAGAATACAAACTGGGTGGCCGTGGCCTCAGGGCTATTTGTGAAATGGTGCTGACTGATGCCATGTTCGATATGCCATCGGAAAAAAATGAAGGCGGTATCTTCCATTTGACACTGGCTTATGCTAAACAAATGATAGAGCACAGCAAACTGGACTACCTGAAAGCGGCATAATTTTTTAGTATTTAGGCAAACAACAGTTTATGCAATAGCTTATTAAATTGATGGCGCAAAAGGCGAACATCAGCGAAGCGCAGGC
Source organism: uncultured bacterium (assembly GCA_965650105.1). Classification (GTDB taxonomy): domain Bacteria; phylum Bacteroidota; class Bacteroidia; order Chitinophagales; family Chitinophagaceae; genus Polluticoccus. Next base: position 2,439 of record CBFGNI010000085.1, read on the forward strand.
TACTACGGCGTTGCAAACCGTTACGGAATATATAAAGAGCCAACTGCCACCAATGATGCATAGCATGGTTGATAACTTTATACAGCAGAACGAAACGGAAGAAGATGATATTTTGAATGGCAGCGATGAAGGCAACTGGAGTGACGATGCGGATATAGATGAGTTTGAAGAAGAACAACCCGGCGACTTTTCGAAGCAAACAGGTGATAAGATAAATGAGTGGGCCGATAAAGCAGAACATGCCGCCAAAGATGCGCTCAGCAAACTGAAATCGCTGATGAACGATAAGGACAAAGAACTTTGAGATTGTTTTCTAAAATACACGCCCTGCTTTTTGCGGGGCGTTTTTGTTTTATCCTTTTACTTTGAAATGTTGTTTCTCTTTGAATTCGTTACGAAAAAGAAGAAGACCGTATTCATAAGTATCCATACTTAGTTTTACCTCAGGCATAGCTACCAGGTTTTGCCATTCTTCATCGTGCAAAGGGGAACCATGAATATTGGGTATGGCAATTACCAGGTCGTTATGCAGGTCATTTAACTCGTTTGTTACCAGCCTGGGCCAATGTTTGGGGTAAGCACTAGGTAAGTATTTGATATTAGCAGCGCCAAAGAATTTGCTGAACTTGGCAGGCATATCGAAACTGGTATAGTCGTTCAATACCTGCTCAACAAAAGCATATACATAAGGAGAGTGTACGCCGTGGCGTGTTTTGGCGGTGAACTTATGTTTCAGGTATTGCAGGTAAGAATAGAGGCTCACAAACTAATGCGTTCGTATTTGCGGAATGTATAGTTGAATGCGTGTTTCTCGTCTTGTCCGTGGTGCTCTTCCCAAACCAATTTCCAATTGCTATGGTCTATATGCGGGAAGAAAGCATCAGCGCCTTCTACTTCAGTATCTACATCTGTCAGGTATAGCCTGTCGATAATAGGTAGTGTTTCAGCAAATATTTTGCCGCCGCCTATTATAAATACTTCTTCCGTTTTTTCATCCTGCAACCTGCGTATAGCAGCATTGATATCGCTGTATAGCAAAACATGCTCGGGTAGTTGCAGATTTTTTTGGTTGGAGAGGACAATATTCAGTCTGTCTTTAAGTGGCTTGCCACCTAAAGATTCAAAAGTTTTGCGGCCCATTAGTACTGGTTTGCCCAGTGTAGTACGCTTGAAGAATTTCAGATCTTCAGGCAGGCGCCAGGGAAGGTCGTTGCCTTTACCTATGGCGTTATTCTTATCTATGGCTGCTATAGCTGAAATGATCATGATTGAATGTATTAGATGGCTACAGGAGCTTTGATAGCAGGGTGGTGTTGGTAATTCTCTAAAGTAAAATCTTCAAATTTAAAATCGAACAGGTCTTTTACTGCAGCATTCAGTTTCATGGTTGGTAAAGCAAACGGTGTGCGTGTAAGCTGCAGCTTTGCTTGCTCTATATGGTTATTGTATAAATGCACATCACCAAATGTGTGTATGAACTCGCCATATTGCAAACCAGTAACCTGCGCTATCATCATGGTAAGCAAAGCGTATGATGCGATGTTGAAAGGCACACCCAGAAATACATCTGCGCTGCGCTGATATAACTGGCAGCTCAGTTTTCCATCGGCTACATAAAACTGAAATAAGGCATGGCAAGGGCTTAGTGCCATTTTAGGCAGGTCAGCAACGTTCCATGCGTTTACTATCATACGGCGGCTATCAGGATTGGTCTTTATTTGGTGCAGTACGTCTTTTATCTGGTCGTGCACCTGGCCATCTGCGCCAGTCCAGCTACGCCATTGGTGGCCATATACAGGACCAAGGTCGCCATTAGCATCAGCCCATTCATCCCATATAGTCACCCCGTTATCTTTCAGGTATTTTATGTTGGTATCACCCTGCAAAAACCATAATAATTCGTGTATTATTGATCTTAGGTGCAGTTTCTTGGTGGTTACCATCGGGAAGCCCTCTTGTAAGTTGAAACGCATTTGGTAACCAAAGCAACTAATGGTGCCGGTACCTGTGCGATCACTTTTTTGCGTACCGTTTTTTAAAATATGTTTGAGAAGATCGAGATAAGCCTGCATGACGTTAAATAGCTATGGCAAAGGTATCAATAATGCACGTGTTAATATGGTGATATTTAAAACTTGGGGATTAGGCGTGGATAGTAAAAATTGATTATTATTTTGCACCCTCATATAGAACCCAATGAGTGTTAAGTTATCTATAGTTATCCCTGCCTATAATGAAGGTCGTACCATTCACCATATATTGAATAAAGTGAAGGCAGTAAATTTAGACAGGGATGTAGTGAAAGAAGTGATAATAGTGAATGACTGTTCGAAAGATAACACTGAAGAAGCAATATTAGCCTACAAAGCTGCCAATCCTGAGCTACCTATTACCTATTTTAAGCATGAAATAAATCAGGGGAAAGGGGCAGCGTTGCATACCGGTATACGTATAGCTACCGGCGATTATGTAATAATACAGGACGCAGACCTTGAATATGACCCTGAAGAATACAATATATTGCTTAGACCCATATTGGATGGTTTTGCCGATGTGGTATATGGTTCCCGTTTTATAGGTGGCAATCCGCACCGGATATTATTTTTCTGGCATTCTATAGGTAACAGATGGCTTACTATGGCATCGAACATGTTTACCAACCTGAACCTTACCGATATGGAAACCTGTTACAAGGTTTTTAAGCGGGAAATGATACAAAGCCTGAAGTTGGAAGAGAAGCGCTTCGGGTTTGAGCCGGAGGTAACAGCAAAAATATCTCGCATACCTAAGATACGCATATATGAAGTAGGTATTTCTTACTATGGCCGTACCTACGAAGAAGGTAAGAAAATAGGTATGAAAGACGCTTTCAGGGCGCTTTACTGTATTATAAAATATAACCTTTTTAGCAAATAACCCTTTTGTAACTTAGTTATTCAACATCACTAGTCATGCCAGTAATATTGCCTGTAAACGGGGTAGCACCTCAAATACCTGAAGATTGTTTTGTAGCCCCTAACGCTACTGTAGTAGGCGATGTTATTATGGGCAGCGATTGCAGTATTTGGTTCAATGCAGTGGTAAGAGGAGATGTAAATAAGATACGTATAGGTAATAAAGTAAATATACAAGATGGTGCCTGCATACATTGCACCTATCAAAAAACCGAAACTATTATTGGTAACAATGTGTCTATAGGGCATAATGCCATAGTACACGGCTGCACAGTTGAGGATAATGTGCTGATAGGTATGGGTGCTATTGTGATGGACCGTGCCCGTATAGGCCAAAACAGCATTATTGCCGCAGGAGCTGTTGTGCTGGAAGATACAAACGTACCTCCCGGAAGCATATTTGCCGGTGTACCGGCAAAAAAGGTAAAGGATATAAGCCAAGACCTTTTAAGTGGCGAGGTAGAGCGCATTGCTAACAACTACCTGATGTACAGCAGTTGGTTTAAATAATAGGCCTATAATTAAAAATCACCCCCGTATCTATTGCATAGATATGCAATACAACATACATTTGCTCCCGCAACTAAAAACTTGCCATCTCTTATGAAGAAATTATTCCTCGCATTATTAGCTATGGTATCGCTTACTGCAGCTAACGCACAAAAAGGTACTTTTCTTAGCTACGGCGACATCACCTTCGCTACAAGTAAAGACCAGGTAGGCCCAAGCTCAACTTACGCTACCAGAAACACAATGTTCGGTATCAATCCAGGTATAGGCTACCAATTTTCAAACCACTCAACTGTGGGTATCCAGGGTGGTTATAACATCGACAGGGTTATTACTACGGTTCCTTTGTTTACTACTACAGGTACTGTAAATGTAGATCTTGAAAACCGCAATACTACATGGGGTATCGGGGCTTTCTACCGCTACACGCAAACTTTTGGCAACATATTCTTTATGTTCAGCCAAATAAACGCTGGTTATATCTCCAACACACTGTCAATGGATAGCGTTGGTACTACTACCGTAGGTGCTGTTGAAACTAAATTCAATGGTTTTGGCGCTACATTTACACCTGGTATTGGTGTTAATGTTTACAAAGGGTTCGCGTTGAACTTCTCAACAGGTGGTATCGCATTCAGCACTATGAAAGGTGATCTTCCTGACGCAATTAACCCACGCAACACCAGCTTCGGCTTCACTTTTGGCCGCCAGTTCAATATCGGTGTATCGAGGAATATTGGCTGTGGCCACCACAAACATGGCCATATGGAGCCTGGTATGGAAATGCGTAAGCACAAGAAAGAAAAAGCTGAAGAAGACGAAGATGAAGACGAATAGTTGGATATCTTTCAAATAAAAAAAAGAACCCTGCAATGTAGCAGGGTTCTTTTTTTTATTCGGTACTATTCTCTATTGTATGCTGATTTTTTGTACAAAAATGTTTTTACCTGCAGATAGCTGCATTGTATAAATACCACTGCTAAGGTTAGCATCTGCTGCCCTCCATTGTATGGTGTGCGAACCTGCCACATCATTGCTTTGATAAGGAGCAGCCACCACCTGACCTACTATGTTTAATACCTTTAACGTTACTAGTGCAGTTTCAGTGGTGTTGTATTCAACTTTAATAATATCGCTGCTGCGCGCCGGATTAGGATAAGCTCTTTCGATGGTAAGCGCGTTGTTTACGGTTGCAATATTTGTAGAAAAAAATGTCTTTAAGCTTGTTTCTTCAGCATTGATTATTTCTTTTTCAACTGAAGAATAACCATTATAAGCTACTAATGCATATATTTTGATATTCTCTTCATTCCAGGAAGGATCTAGTTTGAAGGTTACATTTTTAGTGTAAGTGACACCCGCAACTGCTACATCTGGTATAACGCCTGCAAATCCCCAGTCGCCACCTAAAGCTGCGCGCATTACGTTCATATGGTGCCAGTCTTTTAGAGGATTTGAACCTAATGATGGATTGTCGTTATGCTGTTTTTGTGAAATAATATCATCTTCTACAATGTAAACCTGGATATTCAATGGGTTGAACCCATCAGTAGCTTTTACAAACCTTACATTAATATCTGCCATATATTCTTTGGTTACAGGATTATAAGTTTTATTGGCAATGCCAACTGACGCCATAGCCTCTACTTTTAGCCTGCTTTTTACATGCGATTCCCATGATCCTCTGTTTGTACCAATCTCGGTTTCACCCGGCATCATCGTTCTGTCAATAGCACCACCGGGATAACTGGTGATATCCAGCTTGGTATCTACTGCTGCTCCTTCGGGGATTTGAAACCGATCGCCATTGTGGTTAGCAAGTGGCAAAAAATTAATAGGCTCGGTGGCTTTAATATCTTCAGCTACTATCTGGCCTTCAGGGCACCAGCCGCACCACTCGCCCGTAAAATCTTCCAGTATTACCTTTTTAGTAACTTTTTCATTCTCCTGCGCCCAGGCATTTATAGTAGCGATGAGCGCAAAGACAAGTAATAATTGTTTCATATAATGCTTTTTTAATGAGGAATACATAATTAATATATATTTTTTCAAAATTCAAGTTTTTTAATAATATTTTTAATAGTATATTAATATTTGAATAGACTATTGTAAATAATATAGATATAATATGATTAAAATAATAACGCCGCTACAGGTATGTAGCGGCGTTATTATTTTAAGACGAAGCTTATTTATTGTTTTGTAATCATTTGCCTGTTAATTTCACTTCCGTTTCTTAACTCGATCATGTAACTTCCTGAAGCAAGCGATGATAAAGAAATTGTGATCCTGTTATTTCCACTAATAGTATTAGAAGTTACGTTAAGTACTTTTTTACCGGTAACATCATACGCGCATATTTCTGCCAATCCTTTATTCTCTGTATTAAATTCAAGATTAAGGGCATCGTATGCAGGATTTGGATAGATCTTTATATTACCTGTATTCAACGGGTTAACATCAGTTGGCCTATAATATCCATTGAGATCGCAACCTAAAGAATCATTTACCCATATTGGTGTAATTGAAGCACTATGACCAGTAAACACATTAGTACTGATACTAACACCAGAAAAAACGGATAATGGTTCGTAATTTTTAGCAACAATATATGAGTATGGAGGTATGCAATTCGTATAAATATTATCACAGCTAAAGGGCGAAGTAGGATCCATATCACCTATGTTGTCAGTTCTAATAAACTTATAAGAAAGCTTATTAGCTGGGGTACTAGAAGATGGCAAAACATTATTCCATATGGGGACAACAGCCAATAAGTCAGTATTCCCATTTAAAAGTAAGTTATCAGTAGCAAATTTGGTAGGCCAAGATACATTTGATTCAACACCACCAAGCGAATAAAATGTAGTTGGTGGCGTTTGTGTATGATATAATTTCCAAAAATTAATGCCAATATTAAGCCCTGAAGATGCGCTCCATGTAGGGTTTATCTTGGCAAAAAAGGGTGTAATATTTGTAGGGCTAGGAGCATTACCTTTCAAAGCACAGCCTGCTTGAGCATCCCAATAAGATTGATATCCTGCTATAACATTGTCTGAGATCAGGTTTTTCCCCCAAATGCCAACTAAGTTATTATTTGTTGATCTTATTACAGCTCTTGATTTTAATGTAGTATTTACATTTAAAATGGTATCTGTTCTTGTTACTATGGTATATTTGGAATTTGGGTAATAATAGCCTGGCTGGCCAATAGCATCAGGCCAAAATGTATTACTATATATAAATAAATTTCCATTTACATCTTCTGATGCATCATAAGCATATTCATCTTTAACATCAGGTGTGAGTGGGGTGAAATTAGAGATGGATACTCTGTTTACGAAAGCTAGCCCAGGTGTCATTAACATAGCTAATGAACCACTATGGTTTGCTGATGCTGTTGGGATATTGCTACCTCCCAAAACCAAAATCCTACCTGCATTTGGACCTCTTCTTAATATTTTGATACGAATAGCCATATCGTAGTCATAAGCAGAAGAGATACCACTACTCCAACTTAATACATGACTCATAGTAAATGCAAGTGTATTATCATCTAATGTTGCAACGAATGCTGATCTGTTTTGTGCATTATTATCATTTTGTATATATCCACAGATATAAAATTTTTGATTAGAAGGGTTATAAACAAAATCGAGTGGGTGAATCCCATAGCCACTAGTAGGTAAAAAAACTACTTTATCTCTTATTATATTGCCTGTGCAATGATTAATAAAAAGGATTTTTAAGCCATGTCGATTCGTCCCATCTTTGACTTGAGCTAATATCACAGCATCAGAATTATCAGTAGATAATCTCGAAACGATTGCAACAGCACGATCGTCAGCGTAACCTGGATCATCATATAAATATCTAGAACGTATAGTCGGGGAGCCACAATCTAGGCCTGAACCATTACCAGAAAATGGATAAAAGAAAATGCCTTTAACTGGACCGTCATTAAATGCTGTAGCTGTACTAATGTAAATATCTTCTGGGCCATCTGCACCGTTCAATGGTGTTACAGAAAAATTCTTGACATCGTAAGGGTAGGCCGTGGGTGAGGTACTTGGTGGCGTTGGTAATCCAGTACCCATGTAATGGTTTCTGCTGAGGTGCGGTTGTGCTTTGAGGGCGCTGATACAGCATAGCACAAGCATGCTGACGATAATGATTGTTTTTTTCATTTTCAAGGATTTTAATGAATAGATATATTAAACCGAAAGTATTCGTAAGCTTAAAACCTGTCAGGTTAGCAGTATATGAAAAGAGGAGGTATTGTGTATTACAATAAATAAGCTGTATTATCTTCAGCAGCAAATAAAATTTTGCAGGGTTTTTCATGTTATAGGGTTGATAGAGTCGGTTCTAATATATTTAATATTATCTACATTACATAGCAATCAATAGGAGTTTCAGAAAAAATAATTGCGGGTATCTTTGCAGCTCAATTACAAATTACACTATGCTTTCACAAGATCTTACAGGGAAAACAGCATTAATAGCGGGTAGTACACAAGGTATCGGTCTGGCATCGGCACAGGCGCTGGCGGCTATGGGTGCGCAATGCTACCTGATAGCGCGCAATGAGGAATCGCTAAAAAAGGCAGTAGCTAGGTTAGATACTGCTAAAGGGCAGCAGCATGGCTTCCTGGTGGCTGATTTTCAAAATCCGGATAAGCTAGGTGAATTAATAAAAGAATTTGTGGTAGGTAAAACAATCAATATCCTGATAAATAATAGTGGCGGGCCTGCCGCAGGGCCTGTGGTTGATGCGCAAACAAGTGCCTTTATCCAAGCTTTTCAGCAGCACCTGATATGTAACCATATACTTACTACGGCATTGCTTCCAGGCATGAAGCAGGCAGGTTACGGCCGTATTGTCAATATTATTTCTACATCGGTTAAAATACCGCTGAAAAATCTGGGTGTATCCAACACTATACGCGGTGCTGTGGCATCGTGGGCTAAAACGATGGCCAATGAGGTGGCACAATATGGCATAACCGTAAATAACGTATTGCCGGGTGCTACGGCAACAGGCAGGCTGGAAGCTATTATTAATAATAGAGTGGTGAAAACAGGGCAAGGGCAGGAGGAAGTGGAAAAAGAGATGCTGGAAGAGATACCGGCAAAACGCTTTGGGCAGCCCGAAGAAATTGCGGCCATGGTAGCATTTTTAGCATCGCCTGCGGCTGGATATGTAAACGGCACGAGCATCCCTGTTGACGGCGGAAGAACGGGTTCAATTTAAAAATCG
>CBFGNI010000086.1:0-11041 GCA_965650105.1 uncultured bacterium
ACAGAATTAAGAAAACAATATCTGTAAGGAATCTATAGTAATAATTCAAAAACTATCAATTAAATGTTCGGAACATGTCCAATTGAATGACATTGTATCTATCTCCATCAGGAAGTTTAAGTCTTAATTTGCTGCATACGCCTAACAATTTCTCAATGCCCTGCGATCATAAATTCAAAAACCAGCTAGCGCTTACACAACTTGATTTTGAGCCTACTACGCTGATCGTTGGTACGTTCAACCCCGCTTGGCCTGCAACTAATACAGCCGAGTGGTTTTATGGCAGCACAGCAAAAAACTACTTTTGGGATGTATTGCCGCGTTTGTATGGGGAGGCTTCTTTGATAGATGCAGGGCCTGCTGAGTGGAAGCAGTTCTGTCGTGATAAACAAATAGCCCTAACCGATCTGTTCAGTTCTATAGATGATGCCGAGCCGGATAATGAGGAACATGCCAAAATGCTTGGTGGCCTTTCAGACAAAGCGATAGAATGCAATTTTGAAGATTACAGTTTTGTGAACATTGTGCAGCTATTGCAACGCCGCCCTACCATAAAGAATGTATATATAACCCGTAGCGTGACCGAAGCTTTCTGGCGCCACCTCTGGAACCCAGTAGCGCACTATTGTAGTGTCAATCAGCTGCACGAGCGAAAGCTATTGGCACCATCGGGAAAAGTGGCTTACTACCATGATACCTACAATAGCCAGCACCCCGAAAATATAATACCTCGGCTTGAAGATTATATTTTAATGAAGTGGCAGCAGGAATGGCATTTTTAAACAGGCGTATGTAATAATAAACAAAGAGCCTGCATGATGCAGGCCTTTTGTTATTCTTTGTTAAGCAGCTCAACTGTGGTAGTGCCTAGCTCGATTGAATTTGAAAGTTAACAGCAAAGCATTGACCATTATTAAAGCTCCAGCTACCTGCGCCGTTTTTCAGGGTTTTTATAGCAGCGCCTGCAGCCATTGCTGTCTTCAGTATATCGGTAGCATTGGGGCTGGTGGTATTGTTGCCATAAGCGGCCGTGAATGTTGCGAACTGCGCCAGCGAACCGGAGCGTGGATTAGCGGGTGTCATAGCACCGTTGAAAGCCCATGCCTCCAGGTTGCCATCGTCATCGGTATCCAGGAAAACAACCGTTTGAAAAGCATTGCTTGCAGGGCCGCATTGCTGCCCCATCAGCATAATAGTTACCTGTCCGCCCGCATAGTTTGAATTATTATCGGGGTAGTAAGGGTTGGGGTAATACTGTGTATAGGGCCCGTATATCATGTCAGCCACCATATCGAATGAAGTGCTTGGGTTTGCAGAAGGGTTGGTGACAAGTGTAAGAGGGCAGCCGGGATCGCCTGTAAACTGCGCGCTTATAGACGCTGCATTGATAGAAGCGATGGTCAGCGTAAATGCCGGGGGAGGAGGTGTGCTCATGATTTTTGTTTTTAGTGTGTGATAAATGAAGAAAAAACTGTGTCTCTTAATTGAGAGCGGCATCAAGATAAGCTACTCATACTTTCTGCACAACGTGAAAAACACCCATTTTTACATGCCATTAAGCAAAGCACAAAAATAAAACCCGCTTGGTAGCGGGCTTGTTATTCTAATTTGTAAATAAATTCTTCTATCTCTGCCTGTCGGGCATTGGCAAAACCCTTGTCTTGCCCTATGCGTTTGAAGCCTGCTTTTTGCAACACTTTTTGTGAACCAATATTATCAAACGCTACACGGCCAAAAACAGGGCGTGTACGTTCGATATCCAGGAACTGTTGCAAGGTTTTGCTGGCAATGCCTTTGCCCCAATATTGCCTGTCTATCCAATAGGTTATCTCCGCATCGCCAAACATTATGAACTTGGCAATGCTGCCGATAATAGTATCATCGAGCCAGATGGTTTGTGTATTGTTGGTAGGGTCGGTCAGGTGTTTGGTGTATTTTTCAATATAGGCTGCTTTATTGGTAGGGTCTTTGGGTGTAAATGCAGCTAAGTAAATAGCTTCTTCGTTCAGCTGAAACTGAAACAGGTGTTCGAGGTCTTCAACAGTTGTTGGCTTTAATATCAATTCGTTTTCGTTTATCATTTGCATAGTTCAGGTTTTTAAGGTTGATTTTAAATGTATAACTATTATTGTTCATGGCAAGCTTCCAATACACTGATTTGCTCTGTTGCAATAACACGAAAAAATGCCACCCGGCAGGGCAGCATTGCTATATTATTTTTCCTCGGTAAACCTAAGCATCAGGTATTTCAGGCTGTACCAGCTTGGCCAGTTTTTCCAGCGACTCCTGCCAGCCCAGGTAGCACATTTCAGCAGGTATAACAGACGGTATATTTTCCTGAAGAACGGATAGTTCAGTACCTACTGAAGTTTTCTTGAACCAAACCGTAGTGGTCATCTCTCCAGGTAAGTTCGGGTCGTCGAATTTGTCTGTGTACTTCAGCAGTTCTGCCGGTTTTACTTCAACATAGCTGCCCCCGAATGAGTGGCCGTTGCCTGTGCTGAAATTAGTAAAAGACATTCTGAATGTGCCACCTGCTTTAGCATCCATCTGGTGCACGGTGCAAAGAAAGCCGTAAGGTGGCAGCCATGCGGCTATAGCCAAAGGATCGGTAAATGCGCGAAACACTTTTTCAGGTGGCGCGGTAAGCACTCTGTGTAATGATACTTTGTTTTCTGACATAACGATAGATTTTTATCCTACTCATAAGGCTTTTCGGTTCCGCCCGTTTGTTATCGCGGTTGCTGCTCCGCCATATTGTATTGCCATACAAATGTCGAAACAAAACCTTAAAGCGGCGGGTGCAGTATGCGACAATAGAAGGGGCAGATTGCGCAATGGATACGAAGAAATTTGCGGCGGTTGTATATCTTGTAGGGTAAGAAGCACCCTATGAGATATTCTTTTACCGCCCTACTGATTTGTTTATCAGTAAGTTCATACGCGCAAAAGCATCGTGTATTTGCCGATGTAGGCTGGAGCCCCGGTTTTTCTGTAACGTACAATTATACGCTTATCCAACACCTGGGTGCAGGCATTGGCGTGCAGGGCTATGAATATGGGCCCACTCTTATCAACACCTCTACATTTGTTCCCGCAGTATACGCCGACCTTCATCTCAATATAAGGCCGCAGAAAAATAACCAGCTTTTTCTGCATTGGGATATAGGGATGAATTTCTATAAACAGAACGGGCAATACCACGGCAGCGACCCACGTATAATATATAATACACCCAAAGACAATGGGCTTTATACCGGCGGTGGGTTTGGCTATATGCGCCGTGTTACCAGGCGCGGTGGCGGGCCGTACGCATCGCTGAAGCTGGTAATGAACCTGACCAAAGTGGAGGGATACAATGTTGTTACCGGCCAAACTCAAATAAAACAACTGAACGGCGATGGCCCATTGGTCTTATCGCTTGGGTTTAAATTTTAAGCGCGTGGTGTAGTGCTTATTACTTTACACGGCAACGCCAAAAAAGTGGCCTACTATAGCTGTAATCACCATAGCCAGTGTACCCCAAAGCGTAATGCGTAAAATAGCTTTCAATATACCGGAGCCGCCAGTTTTAGCAGCTATGGCGCCCAATATCATCAGGAATACAATGTTGAAACCATACTGATAATAAACCATATTTTTTAACGGCATAAAAATAGCAATGGCAAGCGGCAGTATGGCGCCACAAGTAAAAGATGCCCCCGATGCCAGTGCAGCCTGCAAGGGGTTTGCCTTGCTAATTTCATTGATGCCCAGTTCATCCCTCACATGCGCGGCCAGTGCATCGTGCGCTGTCAACTCCTGTGCTACCTGCAAAGCGGTTTCTTTTTTTAGGCCTCTCTGCTCATAGATAGTGGCCAGGTATTGCAATTCTTCCTCGGGCATCTCTTCCAGTTCCTTTGCCTCGCGGGCAATATCAGCCTTCTCAATATCGGTTTGTGAACTTACCGAAACATATTCGCCCGCCGCCATTGATAAAGCCCCCGCAACCAGGCCAGCTAAAGCAGCAAGGACGATAGGCGCTCTTACGGCATTGGCAGATGCTACACCAACAACGATACTTGCCGTGGATAACAACCCATCGTTAGCGCCAAGTACAGCGGCCCTGAGCCAGTTGCTTTTATGTATATAGTGGGAAGATAGATAGCTCTTTAACGCATCTTCGTGTTGGGCTTCAGTATTCATGTTTGTATAGTCGGTTTACTAAAGTTACCTAATAAACCATGTTTTGATATGAGTTTTTACATGTAACATTTCCCTAACATATAAATGTGGATATTCATATTATGAAAGCCCTCAACATTCTGCTGCTATCGTTGGTTTGTTTCGCTTCCTGCAACGGACAGCGCAACCCGCTACAAATGCAAAACACTACGCCCAAGATTGTGAAAACAATGGGCTCGAATGAATATGCCTGTCTGAATCATATACTGGAAGCAAAGAATGGTGAGTTGTGGTTTGGTACCAGTGCGGAAGGTGTTTACCGGTACGATGGGCGCACATTCACTAATTACACTACTAAAAACGGATTGTGCAGTAACACTACCACCGGATTACTTCAAGATAAAGAAGGCAATATATGGATAGGTACAGACGTAGGTATTTGCCGGTACGACGGGCGGAATTTTATAAGGATGCCCGTGAGCACCAGTGGTTATTTTTCGATGAGCAACCAGGCCGTGCCATCGCGAAAAACTAAGGTGGCGTGTATGATGCAGGATAAAGCAGGGAAGATATGGGTAGCTACAGAAGAAGACTTGTTTTATTATGATGGTGGCAAATTCACGCGATTTTTGGATGATACAAACATCATTAATAAAAACAAGCTGATACTGAATAGCGTAAAAAGTATGCTGCAAGACAAGCAGGGCAATATATGGTTCAGTACATGGTTTGAAGGCTTGTGCCGGTACGATGGTAAATAACTTGTTCATTTCAACCCCAATCATGAAGTGTGGTATGGCGGCCTTTATGAAGATAGGGAGGGTAATATTGGGGCGGTAGAAGGGGCAAGGGCGTGGTACGATACGACGGAAAAACCTTTACTAATGTAGTGCAGGGTGGTGCGTTCGATGAGTGCGGGGTGACCGGTATTGTACAAGACAAAGATGGCAATATGTGGTTTGGTACTGAGGCCGGGGAAATGACCATGCGCGAAACGATAGGTGGTGTATGGAAATATGATGGTAAAACATTTAAGAATTTTTTACCCAGGGGTGGTGCGGGTAGCTATTGTGTTTTTAGTATAGCGCAGGATAAAGCAGGCAATATATGGGCTGGTACACGCAATACAGGCTTATATCGCTATGATGGTAAAATGTTTGTACCAGTTTCGGAATAGTGAAAAGATTTAAGCCAATTTAGAAAGTATAAACGCGCAAAGAAAACCGACGACCGTAATGAGGCCTGCATAGTTGTGTGCGGTCTCAAAAGCTTCGGGTATCATAGTATCGGAAAGCATAGCCAGTATGGCGCCTGCCGCCACGGCTGTGGTAGCTGCAATGATCTCGGTATCGAAATGCGCAAAGACGCTATAACCTGTAAATGAAGCAATGCCCGACACAAGAGCAATGCTACCCCATATAGCAAATACATACAGCGGTCTGCGCCCGGCCTTGCGCATACCCGATGCGGAAGAAAGCCCTTCCGGTATATTGGAAAGAAATATAGCAATGACCGCTACCAGGCTCACCGCACCGCCTTTTATCATGCTAACGCCAATGACAATAGATTCGGGAATACCATCGAGGAGGGCGCCAAGTGCTATGGCGCTGCCGCTGCCTTCCTGTTCTTTTTCCGACGCCTGCTGGTAGCCAGAGCGCTTGCGGTGTTTAGCTCCATACTTATTGAGCAATACGTTGGCAACGGTATACATAAGCGCCCCACCTACAAAGCCGATAGAAGCAGAATCGAAGCCGCCGCTTTTGTAGGCCTCGTCCATAAGATCGAAGGAGAGAGCCGAAATAAGCACGCCACTGCCAAAGGCCATGATACCCGCTACCAGCCGCTGATTTAGCTGCATATAAAACCCAACAACTGCGCCTAATATAAGTGCTGAGCCTGATAGTAACCCCCAAAGACCTGCTTGTATTGAAACAGACATTATTGCAGTATAGTTTTTAATAAAATACTAAACGGATAAAACCATGCCTGTGCGGTACCAGATAGCATAAGAAAATAAATAAATTTTAGAATGTGCTAATGAAAAACAGTCTGGCAGGTTTATCTATTTCCTAACTTTACTTATATATCATCCTGATCGCTATTAACAACTTATGTCTAGATATTTTAACCTGCTAATAGTTTTATTGTTTTATGCTATGCCTTCTGCCATCGCAGCAGAAAAATGGGACCTGAAAAAAGACAGCGAAGGCATAAAGATATATACACGTACGGTACCTAACTCGCCACACAAAGCCTTGCGCGCTACATTTACAATGAAGGGTACACTGGATATACTGCAGGGCATATTGCTGGATATAAGCAAGCAAACAGACTGGGTTTATAGTACCAAAACATCTTCCCTTGTAAAACGCATTGGCGAACATGACCTTGTTTACTATTCCGAAAAAAGCATGCCCTGGCCCGTAACTAATCGCGATGCGGTAGTGCGTATAACAATAACACGCAGCGATGCCAATACGATGCTGGTGAATGCAATATCGGTTGCCGGTGTTGTACCAGATAAAAAAGGTATTGTGCGTGTACCATTCTCAAAAGTAAACTGGGAAGTGAAAGTGGTGAATGCCAATACGCTAAGTGTAGTGTACGAAGCGTTGGTTGACCCCGGTGGATCGATACCGGCATGGGTAGTGAATATGTTCTCCACGAAAGGTCCGTTCGAAACATTCAAATCGATAAGAGCAATAAGCGAGCGAAAACTGGTTGGTAAGTAGTGTTCTATTAACAAAGAGAAGAGTTACACAACCTGTCTAGCGTAGCACTATAGATATCATAACATCCTGCCCCATTGTTACATTATCAATACTTGTAGCTATTAAGCTGATTCCCTGCAATTGCATATATATCTCGTAGTGGCTGCCCATGTATTGCGTTTTGACTATGGTAGCACGGATGCTGTGCGGGCTGCTACTATCAATACGTACTTGTTCCGGCCTTATGTATAATGGACTGCCTGTTTGTACGCCGAATAAGGCTGCTATGGAAGGCTTTAATACATTGTATTTGCCAAATAAGCCGGCTACATAATTTGTTTCGGGGTGGTTGTATATTTTTTGCGGACTGCCTTGCTGTACTATGCGCCCCTCTTGCATCACCAATATTTCATCGGCCCAGGGCAATATATCTTCAGCATCGTGCGAAATGAGCATGCATGTTATATCAAGTTGCCCGCTTATATCCGCTACTACTGCTTTTAATTGGTTTTTGTGTATCAGGTCGAGATTGGAGAAAGGCTCATCGAGCAAGAGCAATCGGGGTGCCTGAGTGAGCAGTTTAGCCAGTGCCACTCTTTGCTTTTCACCACCCGATAGTGTTTGCGACCAACGGCTGAGCAGGTGTTCTATGCGGCATACTTTGTACAGTTCTTCCGATCGCTCATCGGTAAGATCATTGGCGTAAGCCAATAGTTCCGCCACGCGGTAGTTGTTTGATAACTCGAAATATTGAGAAAGATAGGCGATGCCTTTGTGGCCGGGCATCAATTTTTCACGCAAGCCTTTTACTTGCTTGCCTTCAAAGAAAACGCTGCCATTGTCAGCCTGCTCAAGCCCCGCTATTATTTTTATCAGTGTAGTTTTGCCCGAACCTGTTTCGCCTGCGAGCGCTATTTTCTGACCCTTGTTTTGCCTGAAAGAAATATCGTTCAGTAAAAAATCAGCATCATGCTTTTTAGTGATATTATTGACGGTCAAAAAATCCATTCGCTATCTGTTGGTGGCAAAAATACAATAATGATATAATGGCGGCTGCTAGCTTTCGCTATGGAACATTTGGTGCAGCAGTGCATAAAGTTCCGGGTGGTTCTGCTCAAGCTCCTGCGGTTTCTCAAAGAAATATTCAGAAACAACAGCGAAAAATTCAGCCTGGTTGCTAGCGCCATACAGGTTGATATCGGATTGGCCGGTGCGTTTCATCTCAGCGATGGTTTTGTGTATCATATCCAGCCAGGGTATGATGTTTTGCTTATCCAGCAGGTATTCAGGCACGCCATCGGTAGCGCCATCGGCCTTATCTATCAGGTGTGTAAATTCATGTATCACTGTGTTGTGGCCATCGGCTTCCTGCGTAAAAGACGACCTTACCGATTGTTTCGATAATATCATCTGGCGGTTCATAGCGCCATCGCCTACCATGCCCAGTACATTGCGGTCTTTACCTTCCATCTTGTATTCCCTGTTGAATGTATCCTTATACAGCAGTACTTCAGATATGTTATTGTAACGCCAGTCGGGGAACGCGAAGATGGGAATGATAGCGCCCGATGCGATGAGGATACGATCGAGGTCTTCAACCGTTGCGCCCACGCCTGTAATGGTAACATGCGCCAGGAAGTCTGTTATCCTTTTTTCGAATATGGTTTTGTTTTCATCGGTCAGGTTGCGGTAGAAACTTACATGTTCATTCAGCAATTGCCTGGCACCTGCCGGCAGCTTGTATGGCTTCTTTTTTTTCGATTTGTTGCGGTATATTATATATGCAACAACAGCTGCTATGAGCAGCCAAAAGCCCGTCATCATTTGTCGTCTTTTTTATCGTGCAGCACTTTATGTATTTTATGTACCTGCTCTATAAATTCGTGTGCTTCGGTTTCGGCACCGGGGCCGTATGCGTTTACAATAATACCCCTGATGCCCGTTTTAGTTTCTATAAGGTATAATATCGATTCATCTTCAGGGTCCGACTCACCTTCGAAGCGATAGAAGTTAGTGATCTTCACCTCTTCGGCCGTAAAACTTGCATCGCCCGCATCAGTTATTAGTTTATCTTTTTCTATACGAAAGTTATTGGCATAACCATCTTTTTTTGCCTTTTCTATTAAAGCGGTAAGAGTTGTCATTGGGTCTTGTTCGTTGGGTATTAAGTCTTCATTTAGCATAATCCGGTATTTATTGCATAAAGGTAACCCGAATATAGTTTTTAATGACGTCATAACCATAGCATCTGGTTATGAGTGTATGTATGGCTTACCGGAAAAATAATTTGCGTAACTCAAAAGTTACCTATATTTGTGTAACTTATAAGTTACTTATTATGCAAAAAGATATCAGGCATCAATTTACATTTCAGCATCCGCCGGAGGTTGTCTGGGAATATCTTACAAAGCCGGAGTTAATGGCAGAATGGCTGATGGAGAATGATTTTAAACTGCAGGTAGGGCATAAGTTCACCTTCAGAACAAAGCCGAAGATAAACCTTGGTTTTGATGGTACAGTGTACTGTGAAGTATTGGAGATTGTGCCATTGAAAAAATTAATGTATTCGTGGAAAGGTGGCATGTCGAAGGAAAGGCCTGCCCTTGATAGTATAGTGGTATGGACACTTATACCGACCACTAACGGTACCGACCTGCTGCTGGAGCATAAAGGCTTTAAAGGAGTGAAAAACCTTTTGTCGTATTTCATTATGAACAAAGGCTGGCTGAAAATTGGTAAACGTATAGCAAAAAAAATAGACGCAGCTTATGGCACAACCACAGCTTGACGCTTTCCAGGTAATAGCAGACCCCAGCAGGCGGCACATATTGCAGCTGCTATCGAAAGACAACCTTACCATAAATGCCCTGGCGGAGCATTTTGATATGAGCAGGCCTGCGGTGTCCAAACACATCAGGATATTGCATCATGCAGGCTTTATATCGATACAGGATATTGGGCGTGAGCGCTATTGCATGCTGCAGCAAGATGGCTTTAATGAATTGCAGGAATGGATAAACTATTTCGATTCGTTCTGGCTGAAGAAAATGAAAAAGCTGGAAACAATACTTAACAATAAAATGAATAAAAAATGAATAGGATCAACATTATATCGGTACCGGTAGCCGATCAAACCAAAGCAAAAGAATTTTACCTGAACATGGGGCTTGAACTGGTAAATGAGGCGCCTATGGGCAACGGGCAAAACTGGGTACAAATGAAATTTCCCGCCGGTGGTGTGGATATAACACTGGTTACCTGGTTCCCTAAAATGCCTGCGGGCTCATTGCAAGGTGTTACCATACTTACCGATGATATTGAAGCAGACATAAAAATGCTGCGCGGGAAAGGCATTAACGCAAGCGATGTAGATACGCAGCCCTGGGGTAAATTCTCGATGGTAAGCGACCCTGACGGCAATACATGGGTATTGCACCAACAATAATACTTATGCAAAGTACTATTCGTGTAAAGACATTTTTGCCATATACACAGGCACAGGTATGGCAGGCGCTTACCGATGCCCCACTGCTGGGCAAATGGTTCATGAAAAATGATATTGAACCCATGCTACACCATGCATTCACATTTCGTATGGCGCCGCAAAAAGGCTGGGATGGCATAACGCACTGCGAAATAACAGACCTGCAACCCGGCAAAACAATTGCTTACACTTATCGTGGGCAGGCTACAGGGGAGAAAGCCTTGGCTTGCGCAGGTGTACATTCTGATACTGCCGATAAACTGACCAAAGGCATATTTGCCGAACTGGATACTGTTGTGCGCTTTACACTTGAGCCTACTTGCGGCGGTACCATACTGCACCTGGAACAGGCGGGGTATAAAGGACTGAAGATGGTAGTAATAAGCCTGATAATGCAAATGGGGTGGAAGAAGCAACTAAAGGAACGCTTGCCTGCGCTATTGAGATCAGAAGACGTTCAATAGGAGTGGCTTTTAATTTATCCTTGCCTACCTTAGCGCCTTGTATGATAAGATTAGTACTACTATCTGCATTCCTGTTGCTATCGTTGCTTACCTATTGGCGTGCGCCTGCATTGCCTTTTTGGTATGCGGCTATATTGGTAGCTGAGTTTTCTTGGGCGTTTATGGGCGCAGTGCTGGTGCTGCTGCTAATAAAGTTTGGTGGCGTGCGTTTTCAAATG
>CBFGNI010000087.1:0-10901 GCA_965650105.1 uncultured bacterium
ATGCCCGTAGGGAAAACAGGATGCACATGTGGCCAGCGGCTGGTATCAAACAGGCTGGTTTTCTTTGGTGCCATGAGGTAATAATCATGCTGCGGAAACTCCTGTACGAGTTCTCTTACTAATGTACGGCAGCCATGTCCCAGTCCCGTAGGGTTTTCAAAAGCCCTTTTTGCATCGAAGGCAATACGCATAGCTGGCAAAGGTATAGCTTATGATTGAGTTGTATTTCTGCTGGCAGCCTTTTGCGCAGGTGTAGGCTTTTGTATCCACGAATTATCGTAGGGAAGAAATACACCCGATGCCAGTATTTCTGTTGCGTCAGCTTTCCCGTCCATATACTTTGCCAATTGCCTGAAAGCTTTAGGTTTCTCTTTTTGTAATATCAGCAGTGTGGCGTTGGCTCCTGCTTTTACAGCTATCGGCACACCACCACCAAGCTCTGCCCAATGCCCGCCTAATAAGAGGTTTTTAACAGGCGTACGATAGTGTGCAATTTTATTTTGCATATTGGCCCTGCCGGGTTTGGCGCCCATCATAGTTCCGTTGCGGTTACCGGTATAGCGCCAATGGGTGACAGGCGTCGCTACATCGTAAAATAAAATGTGTTTGCGGAGGTTGGGCGCTATTGCCTGTTCTACACGTGTAATAATTACTTCCGCAATTTTATGCTTCAATGTTTTGTATTCATCGTTGCGGATGTAGTTGCCTTGTTCATCTTGTTCGGCAAGCCATTGTTGCTGCTGATCCATAAACGCAGGCATGAACAATGTAAGCGTACCGCAGCCTTCGGGTGCCAGGGACGGGTCACGTAGCGAAGGGGCCAGCACACTTATTTCGCTGGTAGTAGGGTCACCATTATCATGTGCACCTTTGGGTACATTCTCACTGGCTATATGCACCAGCTCTTCACCAAAGCCCAGG
This sequence comes from uncultured bacterium, assembly GCA_965650105.1. Taxonomy (GTDB): domain Bacteria; phylum Bacteroidota; class Bacteroidia; order Chitinophagales; family Chitinophagaceae; genus Polluticoccus. The sequence goes on from CBFGNI010000087.1 coordinate 922, forward strand.
TCTTGCGTTGGGCAATCAAGCGCAACTGATATGGTTACTGAAGAGCTGTAAAGCTCAGCGTCTTTCAGTTTGTTGATTAGCTTGGCGGGTATAATACCTGCAGGCAGCATTTTTTCATATAGCGTTTCCACATCGCAGGCAGCCACTACATATTTGCTATGTACGGTGTGCGTTTCACCACGGTGTTCAAATATTACACCTTTGGCAATGTTGTTTTCCGTAACAACCTGCTTTACGCTGCACTTATAAAATATGTCGTTTTTATAGTATTGCACAATATATTCCAGCCATTCAGGAATTACCTGTCCCCCGCCTTTAGGCGGACTTTGATAATCGCCATAATAAGCCCAGCCTATCGGTACAAGGCAAGATAATAGTTCAGATGCAGTGGCAAATACTTTTTGCAGGCCTTCATCTTTAAAGAAACGGTCCAGCCCTTTCTTCATGCCTTTCTCGCCTGTATAGCGTATAAAGGGTATGAAGGGTAAAGCAAACTGCAGCAGGTTTATTTTATTGGCCATTTTCTCTGTGAAACTCATCGTTTCTTCAGAGCGGAATATCTTATTGAAATTATCGAACGAGCCACCCAGTTTTTTAGCTGCTTTAAAAAAGCGTTCTATGCCTTCGCGCTCATGAGGGAACTCCTTTATCCATTGCTCCTTCAGTTCGTCAGGATTGTTGGTGAGCAGATAATTAAAGCTATCGCCCAAATACCTGCGTATTTTTTTCTGTGCAACAGGCCATGGGTGGTCGCTGCCCAATATATCGAATGTGCGCGCGGCCATGCCGCCGGGCAGGCACTGGTTCAACCAGTGTATTGCAGTATCAAAACGAAAGTCTTTCCGCCTGAAACCTGCCAGGTAACCACCGGGATGTGGTTCTTTTTCCAACACACAAACAGAAAAACCCGCTTTGCTGAGCAAGGCCGCTGTAGTTAATCCCCCTACGCCTGCACCTATTATGGCTACATCGTAGTGTGGTTTGGGCTGCACTTGCTGCATAGTTCTTATTGAAGGTTTTTCTGGCGTAAAAGATACTTACCCAATACGTCAAACTCTATGTTCACCACAGTGCCTTTTTCTATGCTGCTGAAATTAGTATGTTCGTATGTATAAGGAATAATGGTAACGGTCAATTCGTTTTGCATTACGTTGAAAACCGTAAGGCTCACACCGTTAATGCAGGCTGAACCCTTTTCTATTACCAGTGCTGCAAACTCACCGGGAAACTGAAAGCGGAATAGCCAGCTGCCTTCCAGCGTTTCTTTAGCTGTGCAAATAGCAGTTGCATCTACATGCCCTTGCACAAAATGGCCATCCAGCCTGTCGCCCACACGCAGTGAACGCTCCAGGTTCACCCGGTCGCCTTCCTGCCATTTGCCAACATTAGTTTTGGTTAGTGTCTCGGCTACTGCTGTTACTTTATATTGGCTACCCTCAATAGCCACAACGGTAAGGCAAACGCCATTGTGTGCTACCGATTGGTCGATGCGTAGCTCGTGGGTAATATTGCTTTCCACCCATATATCTGCATTGCTGCCGGTGAATATAACATCCTTTATCAGCCCGGTCGATTCTATAATACCTGTGAACATGTACGCAAAACTATTGTTTTATAGCCGTACCTATATGGTAGCTGATGCCGGTATCGCTTATTACGGTGAAATTGATTCGGATAGAGGTGTCGTTACCCCTGCTGGTAGTAATTAGCCCGCTAAGCGTATCTACGGGGCGGCATAATAGCTGGCCACCCATTTTTACTGAGTCAACAAAAATGGTAGTATCGGCGCTGGCACGGAAAAATTTATCGGCCGTAAACTGAAGCGATGAGTTATCGTTGCAAAAACCGGTAATAGTCAGCTTGGTATAGTCATTGGCCTGTATGTTCAATGTTATGGTTCGCATACCGGTAAATATGTAGTTAACATCAAACATTGAATCTTCCAGCAAATAACTGCCTTTAAAAACTTCGGTTGGGTAAAAACAGATACTGTTATCGGGCTTGCCGGGAAAGCCCCAGTTGTAGTTTACTGCCGAGGGGTCGTTGCAGTAAGTTCTGTCATTAAGTCTGTCATCTGCCAGGCCCACCTTATCTTCCGCTTTTTTGCAAGCTGAAAAGACCATTAATATCATTACCACTGCTGGAAACAAACGATACATAATAAGAGTACTTGTATTCTTTTAACGCAATTTAGCTACCAAAAGTATCAGATTAAAACTTAAAGGCAGAAATACTTTGTTCAAATAAGAAAAAGCCATACCTTTGCCATCCTTATTTTACTTAAAGGGGGTATATTTTATGTTAATAATTGATTCAAAAGACTGCGAAAACATTGATAAAGCGCTGAAAAAGTACAAGAAGAAGTACGAAAAATCACGCACACTCAATCAGTTACGTTCACGCCAGGCATTCACTAAGCCTTCTGTAAAACGTCGTACTGAAGTTTTGAAAGCGGTATACCGTCAGCAATTATTGTCTGGCAACCTGGAAGGATAAGGTCTCAACGGACTTTAACAATTTTCTCCAATAATACTATTGTACCTGGTACTGTAAATCGTTACATTTACAGTACCAGGTTTTTTTATGATTGGAGATAGAATAACGGATTACCTGCATTACCTTAAGTTTGAGAAGCGCTATTCTCAAAATACCATCTTAGCTTACCGTCAAGACCTGGAGCAATTCCATAATTATATTACCGCCCAGTTTAGTATTGATGATCCCGGCCTGCTGACCCATTTTCATATACGCAGCTGGCTGGCCAGCCTGAAAGATGATGCCAACCAGGCACGTACTATTAACCGCAAAATATCCAGCCTTAATACTTTTTATAAATATATGTTGCGGTTGCAGCAGGTTTCTAAAAATCCTGCAAGCCAATTACACGCATTGCGTACCGCTGAAAGGCTGCCCACCTACATAAAAGAGAACGAGGCACAATACCTGCTGGAAGAAGTGGCTTTTGATGAAGGTTTTAAAGGCGCTACAGACCGACTGATATGTGAACTGCTGTACCAGACCGGTATGCGCAGGGCCGAGTTGCTAAACCTGAAAGAACAGAATATAGAGTGGAGCCTCGGCCAGTTAAGGATTTTAGGTAAGGGTAATAAAGAGCGCCTGGTGCCTATTGGCCCTGCACTGCGCGAGTTACTGGCCAACTATATTGAAGACAAGAAAAAAGAAGGATTGGGTACCGGCAACCACTTACTGGTTTTGGAAACCGGCTTGCCCCTTTATGAAGGCTATATCTACCGGACGGTTAAAAAATATTTGAATATATCTACCACACTTACTAAAAAAAGCCCGCATGTATTGCGGCACAGTTTTGCCACGCATTTATTGAGCAATGGCGCCAATATACAAGCTATAAAAGACCTTTTAGGCCATAGCAGCCTGGCTGCTACACAGGTTTACACCCACAACAATATTGAAAAACTGAAGGAAATACATAAAACGAATCACCCGAGAGGGTAATTATTAACCATAAAATGTTTGACTTATGAACGTGCAAATTCAATCGGTGCACTTTGATGCAGACAGCAAATTGCTGGAACATGTAAATAGAAAAGTGGAAAAGCTAAGAACGTTTCATGACAATATAATTGGCGTCGAGGTTTACCTGAAGCTGGATAATATTGTACATAATATAAAAGATAAAGTAGCTGAAATAAAGGTGTACGTGCCCAAGCACTCATTTTTTGTAAAGCACCAGACAAAAACTTTCGAAGAATCTTTCGACCTTGCATTCGATTCAATGGTAACACGTATAAAGCGCCAGAAAGAAAAATTGATAGCCTAATATAGGGCTGGAAACAAACCAGCTAACCATAAATCCGGTCTTATTCATTGAAAAACGACCGGATTTATTTTTTTGGTGTGCATCTTGCATCAAATAAGTAAAAGGACTATTTTGCATAACTAATATTTAATTTCCGTACTCATGCCGCAACGTTGGATGAAAACTTTATTGGCAATGGCATCTGCTGCTGTGCTATTTACGTCTTGTAAAGGCACGTTCAGCAATGATGAACCACTGCCTGAAGAATTTACACCTTCCCTGTTCATCAGCAGCCAGAATGAATTCTTATACGCCTTAGACCCTAACACAGGGGCTAAAAAATGGGAATACTATATTGGCGCTAATGTGCAGGCTACACCTGTAGTGTTGGGTGAATTCCTGTTTTTGCCAACAGACGATAGCCTGGTGAAAATGGATGCGAAACGTGGTACCGTGATAAAGAAATATTACTTCCAGGATGCCGTTTTTCGTTCGTTTGTTTCATCGCCAACAGGGCAGGGTGTTATGCTGTACATAGGCTCTACCAACGATACTATGTACGCGCTGGATGCTAATGAAGATAAAATAAAATGGAAATTCAACGCGGGCGCCCCCATACTTTCATCGCCTATTATTAACAATGGCCAGCTGATATTTGCCAATGCATCGGGCAAAGTATACGCGCTGGATATAAGCAATGGCAGCCAGAACTGGGTGTATACACTTGGCGGCAAAACATCTTCATCGCCTGCCGTGGCAGCGCCTTATGTTTTCATTGGTTGTGAAGATGGTAAAATGTATTGCCTGAATCTGACTGACGGCACACAAAGATGGGCTTACCAAACTGGCGGTATTATTTTAAGCTCGCCTATAGCTTATGGTGGTAACGTTCTATTTGGCAGCAACGACCACTTTGTATATTGCATTGATACCGTAGCTGCTGTAGAGCGCTGGAAATATGAAACTGCAGACAGGGTTATTTCTTCTCCTGTAGTTGCACGCCAAACGGTATATATAGCAGGGCTTGACTATAATATGTATGCTATCAACATTATTGACGGTACCGAGAAATGGAGGTTCAAAACAAATGCGCTTATCCGCAGCACACCGCTATTGCACGATAAAACATTGTATTTCGGCAGCTTCGATAAAAATATGTACGCGGTTGATACTAATGGCTATCTCAGGTGGTCAAAAAGCATCGATGGCATTGTAGAAAGCTCGCCCGTTCTTTGGGATCTGAACAAAGCATATTACCCGGCTGTCAGTGGTTTATCCCAATACTAATCGCAACCAACAATCTTTTATAAAATAAGCCCATGATATTCATGGGCTTATTTGTGTTTAAACAAAAAGATAACAAATATCATATTTTTAATCTCCTTGCTTGCCATAAATTGTGCAATAAGATAATTTTATGAAGGCTGCTCCCATATTAGCTAACAATACGCAAAGGGTATCGTCGTTGTACGATTATAATTTGCTCGATTCGCTACCCGAAGAAGAATACGATAATATTACACGCATAGCCTCTGAAATATGCCACATGCCTATTTCACTCATTACTTTGCTCGATACCGACCGGCAGTATTTTATGTCAAAAGTAGGTATGGAAGGTAAGCAGACACCGCGCGATATTTCTTTTTGCGGTCATGCTATCGAGCGTCCTGATGAAATAATGATTGTAAAAGACTCATCGAAAGACGAACGTTTTTATGATAACCCGCTCGTAACAAGTACGCCGAATGTAGGCTTCTACGCAGGTGTGCCATTGGTGAATGAAGAGGGGTATGCTTTGGGTACCCTTTGTGTGCTGGATAATAAACCAAACGATCTTACCGAAGCGCAAAAACAAACCCTTCAGGCATTGGCAAGCCAGGTAGTTGCTTATTTCGAACTGCGTAAGAAGAATATTGAGCTGAATATGCAAAAAGAAGAGCTTAAGGTATTGAACCAATCGCTGGAGCGCTTTGCGTATGTAGCTGCACACGATCTTAAATCGCCCTGTAATAATCTGTCGCAATTGGCCGATATGCTTAAAAGCAATTATGGTGCAAAACTGGATGAAGAAGGGAAGTGGATGCTGGATGCGGTAAGCAGTGCATCGGCTACGCTGGGCGGGCTGATAGATGGGATATTGCAGCATACACGCAGCATTAACGATACTGATATCACTAAAGATAAAATAACCTTTGGCGAACTGGCCGGAGAGCTGAAGCAGATCATCAATATGCCACGCAATTTTTCTTTTCAATATAATAATGCCGGTCTTGAATTATATGTGCCTAAAACTGCACTACAACAAATATTGCTGAATCTTTGTGTAAATGCTATAAAGTATAACGACAAAGCACAGGGAGAACTAACCCTAAGTGCCGCTGATGAAGAAAGTCATTATAGGTTTACAGTGAGCGACAATGGCCCCGGCATAGCCGAAGCACAGCACGAAAAAATATTTGAGCTGTTTGCTACACTGGGCAACGACCGGGAGGGCAACAGGGGGCATGGTATCGGCTTGTCAACTGTAAAAAGGCTGGTTGAAAAAAGTGGTGGTGCTATCAGCATTACATCAGAGCAAGGTAAAGGCAGCACATTCATTTTCACTATTAAGAAGTAAGTATTTTCGCAATAAATAAAGCCCATGCAATTGCATGGGCTTTATTTATTGTTCCTGTTATTGCGCTTTTGTTAACGTACTATACTCAATTTCTTTACATAATGCTCGTTAGCATTTGCATCAATAACATAAATAGTGTATGTACCATTAGGTAGACCAAGTTCAGGTATTGCCAATGAATTACCCTGTATTATTTTACTTGCATATACTACAGACCCCATTGTGTTAATAAGCTTCACATCATAATCGCTTTTGATGCCTAATGCAAGATTAATATTTCCCGAAGATGGGTTAGGAAATATACTTAACTGATTTGAAGCAAATTGATCAAAATGACTACCTGATTCAGGCTTCCCTGCTGGGCCCGGATAATCTTCTACTATGGCACAATCAGTAACTGCGAGTGCAAGAAAATATGATTTATCATCGACCGTAATCGAAGTATTGTTATAAGCTTCTATGTACGTTGAAATTAAGGTAGTATTGTGATTTGCATTGTTCGCTGCGTTTGAGAATAGGAAATAAGGACCGGGATTTCTAGTGTTGCCGCCTTCATTATCGTAGGGTATGTATCCTCCATAATACCATTCCTTTGTCTGATAGTTAGTGCAACTTGTAATCCTTATGTAATCTATTTTATTTGAAATAGCATACGAGTACACGCCTGGCGTTGCTGGGTTACTGGTATAAATCCATATTTGTTGGTAATTGGCACTTGGTGTGAATGAAAAAGTATAATTGCTGTAAGAACTTAATGTGCGGGAATCTATTAGCTGTTTGTCTGAAACCGAAGGTACAGGTGCAAGGCAATCAGTACCAATACTGCCCTCAGCTATATTGTTTGCAGCATAAACGTTAAGAGTATTAGAATATCCTCCTGGGGGGCAGTCACAATATGTAGTTACGTCTATACTTATAGTATATGTTATTCCTGCTTGAAAATTGTACCCGCCAACAACACCCTCACTTATATCTACTGCATCTTTAACACTTTTTACTTCCATATACTCAAGTGGTGATCCCGCTAAATCTGGCGTGCCATGCGATCTATACCAGTTGGGCAAGTATCCATTATCGAATGTATAGCAACTGCTCAAAGTACTGGGAATATATTGAGACATAAATGGATTGGGGTTGTTGAATTCACCATTTACCAGGGATTGTGCGTATGTATTATTTGATATACTTAGGCCAATTCCAAACAAAACAATTTTAATTGATTTTCTCATGATCATTGTATGTAAAGAGGTTAACAATTTATTGATGTACTTGCTGTTGTAGCTCATCAATTTGTTTTTGTTGCTTGATTACATACAATGTCAATTCTTCAATTTTTTGTAAAAGTTTAGCGTCCATAGTGGCAACATCAATACCGTCTTTCACAACTTCAGTTGCCGACGGAATCGCAGGCAGATGCTTATTTTCATTTATATATTCTTCAACTTTTGCCAAAGGCATCAGCTCATAGTTATCAGCAAAAACATAATCAGACCAATTAGAAGTTCCCAATACAGCTACTTTTACTTTTTCGGTAAGTATGCCTTCATCAACGTATAGCTTATAATTGCCGGGTGCATTAACCCATGCATCTCCAATTGTTACTTTGCCATTTTTCATTATACGCATTAATATATCAAAGGTACCATTGTTGAATACCAAGTAGTCAAAACCCGCAATGTTTGGACCCGATAGAGATCCTTTATCGCCGCCAGCAATGAATGCTAAACTTCCAGCGTTGGTGTTATTGCTATTCAAACTAATCGCAGCACCTCCTGTAGCGCTATTTTGTGTAGCATTTCCTGCGGTTCCGTTGTTTTGGTTTGCAAATAGCACCAAGTTACCCGACTGGCAGTTACCTTGTATTACCCTCGCTAGACTTGAATTTTGTCTTTTAAAAGAATATTTACCATCAATTGATAGTTTTTCTGAAGGGGTATTATCATTAATACCAACATTTGCACTACCCGTAGTGGTATAAATATAGCTACCACTGGTCGTCCACTGTGCGTTAGCTTTGTTAGCTGTTAATAATAATGATAGAGTAATTCCGCTAATAGCAAGCACAATTTGTTTCATAAAATTTATAGTTTATTAGTGAATGATTATAAGACGAATGTATTTCTCCCATCGGTTCTAAAATCTCATATATCAATAGAATGACTTAAAATGGCTATGAATGATATGGAAGAGAGAATGAAATGTTTACATGACAAAAAAGGCACCTGATTTACAGGTGCCTTTTTAAAAAATTAGTTATGTTGGCTTTATTGTTTGCTGAGCTCTTTTATCTTTTCATATACTTCATTCTCGTTACCTTCTTCATAGCCCGAGTGCATATAAACTACGTTACCAGTTTTATCTACTATCATAGTAAACGGTACGGTCTGGAAGTTTAGTGAACGTTTCAGGTCTGAATTGTTATCGATATAATACGGAAAATCCCAGCCCTGCGATTTAGCATAACTGCGTACCAGGCCTTCCGCGCGCGATTCATCTATAGAAACCGTCATATAGTTAAAGTCAGTTTCTTTATGCCAGTCAGCAAGTTTGCCTCTTACATTCTTTATTTCTTTCTTGCAGGGCACGCACCAGGTAGCCCAAAAATTTATTAGGGTCACTTTACCTTTCTCCACCGTCTCGTTAAATGCCAGCTTCTTGCCTGAATTCACGTCTTTTATCTGTGTATCGGGCAATTCAGTTGTTTGGGCGCGTAGCGACACAGCCGCAAAAAGGGCCAGTCCTACAGCCAGCAATTTCTTCATAATAGCTTGTTTTTAAAATAAATAATCCAAAATCTTGCCAAAGTATAGCAAACGGTCTAATTTCGGGAAATTTTAGCAATTAACAACGGGTAATGAAAAAACTAAGGCTACTCTGTGCCCTCAGCATGCTGGGCACGGGCGCGTACGCACAAGGTAACCTTTCGGGCGACCTTATGATGAATGTCAATTTCTTCCAGAGAGATTCGGCCATCAATGCTGCGAACAACCCACTGTACGATAACTACCTGAGTGGTGGTGAAGCGTGGCTGGGGCTGCGTTATAACAATAACAAAGGTTTTACCGCAACCCTGCGTTTCGATGCCTTTCACAACTCCAACTTATATAATCCTATACAAGCGCTCAACAAATCGGGCGTGGGTGCTTGGAGTGTCAGCCAGAAATGGAAAGATCTTACAGTTACCGCCGGTTATATATACGATCAGATAGGTAGTGGTATCCTTTTCCGCGCCTACGAAGACAGGGGCTTACTTATTGATAATGCGCTGGTTGGGGTGCACCTCAGGTATGACATTACTCCTAACGTATTTGTAAAGGCATTTACGGGGCAAACAAAGTTCCTGTTCGATAGGTACCAGCCGGTAATAAAAGGCGCGAATATAGAAGGCGATTTCAGCCTTGGGGATAAAGCCCATATCATACCGGGTGTAGGTGTACTGAACCGTACGCTCGATCAGACATCTATCGACCAGGTAGCAGCCACTATCAATAGCCAGGATGTAGCCACCCGTTTTGTACCTAAATACAATATGTATGCGGTAACGGCTTACAATACACTTACCTGGGGCGATTTCTCATGGTATGT
>CBFGNI010000088.1:0-10738 GCA_965650105.1 uncultured bacterium
TTTATTTCGCGGCCACGGTGCCAGCGGTCGTTGCTTTCAAAGAAAGAAGCGGGATGTTTGCCATCAAACTCGAAAGCTTTATTAATGGCCTGATGAAATTCAAGGAAGGTTTGTCCGGTACGTACCTCTATGTCGCGGTAGGTTTGGTCGTCATCTTCCCAATATATTCTGAAACGGAGCACTGGCATAATTACAAAGAAACAGAGTGGTATTAGTAAAGCGTAAAAATAGCGCAGTTTATATAATAAACCCTAGAGTTTTGTGCCGGCATGGTGTATAATGTTTGCTGTAAGGGCATTTAATGCAGTTAAAATGCGCGGTTTTAGGTGAATTTTAAGCCTGTTATAAGATCAGTAATCAGAGATATGTATTTAGTAAATCGCTGAAAATCAGTATATTTATGGTTAAAAGGCTGAAATTCTTTCAAATATTATTTTGGCAGAAATAAATTAAATGTTACTTTTGCCATCCCAAATTTGAGACCATGCCAAAGGTGAAGACTCACTCACGTGCCAAAAAGACTTTTAAAGTAACGGGTACGGGTAAAATACGCAGATATAAAGCTTTTAAAAGCCACCTGCTGACTAAAAAATCTAAAACACGTAAGCGCCACTTGCGCCAGGCGGCTTTTGTTCACCCTGCGAACGAAAACCTGGTGAAACGCATGTTAGGTTTACGTTAAACCATTTTTAAACGATTATAATAACTTAGAATATGCCACGTTCGGTCAATGCGGTTGCATCACGCGCGAGAAGAAAGAAAATACTGAAACAAGCCAAAGGCTTCTACGGTAAACGTAAAAACGTATATACAGTAGCTAAGAACGTACTTGAAAAAGGCCTTGGTTACAAATATGTAGGACGTAAGATAAAGAAACGTGATTACCGCTCTTTGTGGATAGTACGTATCAATGCTGCGTGCCGCGAAGAAGGTCTGAGCTACTCAAAATTCATGGGTATGCTGTCTGCTAAAAACATCGACCTGAACCGTAAGGTATTGGCTGATCTGGCTATGAACGAGCCTGAGTCTTTCAAAGCACTGGTTGCTGAAGTAAAATAAGCTAAGCTTCTAAACATACTGAATAGCCGCTGTCTGAAAGGACGGCGGCTATTTCTATTGAATGATATGCTCTTCGAATGTTAAAGGAGATGTGATATTTGCCTTCTTCCCCTTCTCAAATATTCCATACACGGTACTGCCGCTGCCACTCATGCTGGCGTAAACAGCACCTTGTGCATATAGCTGTTCTTTAATGGCTGCCAGTTCGGGGTGCTCTGCGAAAATGGGCGCTTCAAAATCGTTACTGATAGTATCTCTCCATTCGCTTATGGGGAGTTTAGAGAGCATTTTCAGGTTGAAGCCCGCCGGCTTTGGGTTAAGCATACTGAATGCTTTTGCCGTTGAGATATGTACTTCGGGGCAAATGAGCTGTATGCTGTATGCGGACAGGTCTATTTGCACGGGCATCATATCCTCGCCGCGGCCAGAGGCGTATTGTGGGGTATTGTAGATAAAGAAAGGGCAGTCGCTGCCCAGCTGTAAAGCCAGTTTAGCTAATTCACCGGGCGACATGCCGAGGGAAAATTCTTCATTCAGCATTTGCAGCATAAAAGCACCATCGGCCGAGCCGCCCCCTATACCCGCGCCCATAGGTATCACCTTATGCAGGTAAATATCTACTTTGCCCATTTGTATAGGAAACATTTCCTGCAATAATTCATAAGCCCGCCAAACAAGGTTTTTGTGCGCATCGCCTGTTATTGCTTTGCCGCTGAGATGTATGTTGGTTGACTTGGCCGGCACTATTTCCAGTACATCGTGCAGGCCTACGGGATAGAAAATAGTTTCGAGGTTGTGGTAGCCATCTTCGCGTTTGCCGGTTATGTACAGGCCAAGGTTTATCTTACAATTAGGAAAGCGCAGCATAGAGGCGTAAAATTATCTGTATTTTTGAAACAGCGCACGATTTACGCTATATAAAGATGAAAGAAGTCATCCGTTTGAACGGTATCAGGAAAAGCTATTTTTTAGGCAAGCAGGAGCTGCCTATACTGAAAGGTATAGACTTGCTGATTGAAAGCAATGAATATGTTGCATTGATGGGCCCGTCGGGCTCAGGTAAATCTACCCTGATGAATATATTAGGTTGCCTTGATTCGCCTACTGCTGGGCAGTATATACTGAATGGCAAAGATGTAAGTGGTATGACCGATGATGAACTGGCCGATGTACGCAATGTAGAGATAGGCTTTGTATTTCAACAATTCAACCTGTTGCCAAGGCTTACGGCATGGGAGAATGTTGCTTTGCCGCTGATATATGCGGGCGCTAATAAAAAAGACCGTGAAGAGCGTGCACGCGCTATGCTTGACAGCGTGGGCCTTGCTGACCGTGCACACCACAAACCCAATGAACTATCGGGTGGGCAGAGCCAGCGTGTGGCAATAGCAAGAGCATTAATCAATAATCCATCGCTGATATTGGCAGATGAGCCTACCGGTAACCTGGATACCAAAACATCGGTAGAAATAATGGAGCTGTTTGGCAAGATACATGGCGGCGACAATACAGTGGTACTGGTAACACACGAAGAAGATATTGCCAACTATACCAAACGTGTGGTGCGCATAAGAGATGGTAACGTAGAAAGTGATAAACGTAAAGAATTAATTAGCTGATGTAATGATTAGCTAATTTGATGATGTGATAATTAGCTAATTGTGTTCACTGTAATAATTACATGATACACTTTTTTAGCGCTAAGAATTATCACATCATCGAATCATCACATTATTAAATTAGAAAATGGCATTCAAGATATATACCAAGACCGGCGATAAAGGCAGCACCAGCCTGATAGGTGGCGTGCGTGTGCCTAAGAGCCATATACGCATAGAAAGTTATGGAACGGTAGATGAACTGAACTCGTACCTGGGTATGGTGAACGATATGCAACCGCATAAAGTGATCAACGAATGGGTGCGCGAAATACAGGACAGGTTGTTTACGCTGGGGTCGGTACTGGCCACTACGCCTGATAAAGAAATAAAAATGAAATTGCCCGACCTGCACGCTGAAGATGTGCAATGGCTGGAGGCGCGTATAGATATAATGAACGACGAACTGCCTGAAATGCGTTCGTTCATAATACCGGGTGGCAACCTTGCAGCATCTACCTGCCACGTGGCACGTTGTGTATGCCGCAGGGCCGAAAGGCTTTGTGTAGGTATGCAGGAGCAGGAAGAATACGTACCGGAACTAATTATTCAATACCTGAACCGCTTATCTGATTTCCTGTTTGTGCTGGCAAGATATATTGGCCATATCAATAAGGCGGAAGAGCTGCCATGGCGCGCACGTGTGTAGCATCTATATATTAAGTGCAAATAGCTCTATGCTTTCGCTTTTGCCTTTTAGTTCTATAGCGCCAAGGCTTTCGCATTGCCATTTCTTCATATTCAGCTCATCGCTGAAATCTTTAGAGACTATGAATTTTTGATTCAGCTCACTACAGGCAGTGCGTATGCGTGCGGTAGTGTTCATGGTATCGCCACTCATGGCGAGGTCTCTTTTTATCACCCCTATTTCACCCACCGTTACATCGCCCACATGTATGCCTACCCTGAATTCCGGCTGCATATCGTAACGCCGCTTAAATTCGCTGGAATGTTTTTGCAGCCGCCTGCGTGCATCGATCAAAGCATCTAAACATTTTTGTACGTTTTCGGGGCTATAAATCCAGGATACTACTATTTCATCGCCTACATACTGATAGATACGTCCATTATATTCAAGCAAAGAAGTAGATACGAAATAAATAAAATCGCGAATGAAGCGGAAGTATTTAGTATGCCCGAGCTTTTCAGCAATGGGCGTAGAATCTTTCAGGTCCATGAACATGATAATGCGCCGTTCGTTGCGTGGGTGTATGTACTTACCTATTACAATATCGAAATACACACCCGGAGAATATTTTTCATTGATCTCAATAAGCATTTGTGTGATGATGAAAATAGTGATCCATATAAGATTATTATTCCAAAACCAGGGTGTAAAAGATGTATCGTGATGCAGATTGATCCAGGCTAGCTGAAAACTTGTTTTAAGTATGACCAGTGAATAAGAGAGATGAAGTATTACATTCATCATTATTGATCCCAGCAATAACAGGCCTGTTTTTAAAAGCAAATTGATAAGCATAGGATAATCGCGAAACCAGCCCTTGAGCCGGAAAACGAGTAAATAGCCCATAGCCCAGCTTAAGTATAATACAATACCTATCCTTAAAAATATTGCTTCAGCATTTAAGATAGTGAAAGAGGTATGGAACTTCAGGTCATCAGATGTACGCATATATCTTAGCCACAAAAAGAAATCAATAAGTGTCCAGGCAACAGCTATTATAGCTACCCATTTGTAGCGATATTTATTAATTGCAGATAGCTTGCGCTTAATATGCGAAGGTAGTTTCATAAAAGCCTATAAAGGCGCGGTTGTTGGTGTAGTGATAATTGTAGTCTCAACTGGATCGTGCATCATGACAGCTATACCAAATGCCAGTACCGATATGATAATACCCACCATAAATACATTATAAGCTATACGTATCAATTTGTATTTACGACCAAGCACTACCCCCAGGTGATGTATGTCTTTCACTAAAGAGCCGTATAAGTAGTCCTTATCCTGCATCATCATTTTCATGCCCCATTGGTATTCTTCAAGCGATGACTTATGAAAATTGCCAAAGAACAGCAGGTTGGTTTTTTTATGCATTATATCCTCTCTGCTAAAGCGGCCTTCAGTAATTTTTGGCCTGGTTGCCAATATAGCGATAACCACGGTAACAACTGAAAATAACAAGAATATAATAGTAGGTATGGTGAGGTATTGCTCCGATTCCAGCTTGCGCAGCAGAACAGACAGGATAACTGAAATGATAATGGAATTGACCGATATAAGTATATTGGCTTTGCCATCGGCCATATTACTTAGCTCAAGGTGGTTTTGAGAGGTGAGGCGCAACATGGTTTGTATGCCTCTTGTTATCAGCTTGTTTTTGCTGGGTGCATTTTCGGGGTTATCATCATCTTGTTTTTCTTTAGGCTTCTTAGTTTCTTTTTCTTGTTCTTTTTCTTGTTTTTGTTCTGTATGGGTGTCTGCACTATCGTTATGCACATATTCTTCCAGTTTCTTTTTGGCGCGTTTTATGTTTTTCAATTTTCCTTTGTTGAGGAAGTTTTTGCAATAAGATGTAAAGAACCTGTGTGTCTCCAGTAGTAAAATGGTGTTCTGTTCCCAGTTTTCCAGCAGTTCCCTTCTATTCCGCTGCTCATATTCCTTGTATATTTCCCTATTCGTCTTTTTGAATTCTTTAGTGCCGAAGTGATACGTATCTGCATCGCACATTATTTCCTCCAAAAGGGAATGCGGGTTATGCGGCATACGTGTGGCCATGATACATTTTGCCACTGCATCGAGAAATTCCTCATCATAGCCGCATTGCTGCATAAAATTGCGCATAAACTCAACACTTTTCTCTTCGTGTTTTTCTATTTCAGTATAAAGATGGCCCACATCGTGAAACCAGGCTGCTGTATAGATAATGAGTAATTCTTCGGGCGGTAATTGGTAATGGGCTGCTATTTCCTGCGACCGCTCAACAACATTTTGTGTATGCTGCAGGTTATGAAAAATAAGGTACTCATGCCCCGGCTCATTAAAAAGGCCAGTTACGAAATTGCTAATGTCTCTGTATATATTCTCGCTCATGCTATAGCGTGTTAGAATGTTAAGTTAAGTTTAGTGCCTAGTGTGAAATTGTAAACCGTTTCTTCTGCCGAACGCCCCACGGTAGCGGCAATAATTACAGAACGGAAGGGCAGATAATACAGGCCACCGCCATACGCATCATGCCACCTGTTAGAATTTTCGTTCTTATACCAGACACGGCCAATATCATTGAAAACAATAGCACCCAATGTGCCGGGTATTATACGCGACCTTATATCTAATAACTTGATGCGTAGCTCTACACTATTGTATAAAGACGATGAACCTGAAAAACGATTTTTCCTGAATCCTCTTAGGTAGTTATTAGCGCCAAGATTCACGGCCTGGAAATACTCAAAGCTATCGCTGAATATCTTACCACCACCAAAGCGCAATACAGCTACCACCTTGGCCGGGTCGCTTAAGCTGGCATATACTGTCATGTCAGACTGAAACCTTGTAAATGATTTCGCACTTTGGCCCAGGCCACGTTGATGTAGCAATTCATTGGTCCAGTTAACGCCACGTGTGGGAAATATAATACTGTTAAGGTTGTTTATATTTACTGAAGCTTTCACGCCTAAGTACGTTTTTCTATCATAAACACTTTTAGAGCTAAGGCCTATATTTTCAGGGTTTTCCAGGATCTTATTTTCATTGTTTTCAGGGTCGCACCAATAATGGTATAGTGACGGGCCTACAGAAATGCTAAGCTTGTTTTTGAAAAAGCGCTGACGGAACAATATTTCGGCCTGTGTATATTTGAAGCGTGCATTGTAATAGGAAGTTTCAGATTTTTGAGCGTCGTATTTGGTTTCATTACCCAAACCAAAAAAATTGTACAATACAGGGTCTTGAAATTCAAAATTGGCTAAGATATCGAGGCCTTTATACAGATCGATAAACGTACCGTTATACTTGAACTGGTAGGCTTTACCTAAAAAGGAATACAAACCCCATAACCTGTTCTCTGTTGCATAAGGTTCTTTGCGGAAGCCATAGGTGCGGTATGTATATACCAGCCCCCCCAGTATACCATCATCACTATTATAGCCACCGGTAATGTATGGATAACGTTGCGTGTTCTTATATTCATAATCCTTATAGTCGAAATCATTTACCTCAGGCCTGCCGGATATATGGCTGTGTATATGCTTTCCGTTTTCAAAGTAGTTGCCACCATTTTTAAGGTCGTATATGTGTTTGCTTATATCGCCTCTCAGCTTAAAAGTGTCCGCACCTTTACCGCCTATAATACGCAGTTTGATCTTTGATCTTGTTCCATCATCTATCTTGAAAATGTCGTCGCCGTTCAGCCCATACAATCGTACCTCTTTGGTTATTTTCGGTTCGAATATCCTGGAGTAGATGAGGAAGCTGGTATCACCATTCTTACCACTATTATACATGTCCACTTTCAGCCCGCTATCGCTATTGCTTATATGGAAATATTCATCTTCGTTGCTACCAACAACATTCACATATTCAGAAAGAAATTCGTAGTATTTCATACCGGCATCCATTAGCAGATCGCGGCGGCTTTTTAGTTTATCTTCTATAACCGGGCCGTTGAGTGCGTATATAGCAGGCGGCAGGTCGTGCACGGCACTGGTAATCACCGTATCTGTAATATTATGCTGTAATTCGCAAATAGAGTTTTGCCAGTCATAAGCATCCAAACTGTTCATGAAAACGCGGTCAAAATCGCGTGCGGAATATCCCATCCATTTTACATTCGGAATATCTTTCCTGAAACCTTTCAGGAAGGGCAGATAAAAGACACCAATATATTTTATAAACAAGCCATCGGAATAAAACAAAGCCTGATCGCGGTCTTTGGGTATGGGGTAGTATAGTTTACCTTTACCTGTATCGGAAACACCCCACCGCCATTGGTCAAAATGTCGATCCCAATCGGAAATAAGTATATCAAAAAGACGGGCACGTAATACAGCCTTCTGGTCAACCACATGATCGTTATCTTCCAGCATACTGCTTAATACTTTCGATGTGCTCTTGGTGTTTGTATTATCGGGCGTAGGGTCTTTCTTCACCAGCATGCACATTTTATTGGCAAATAATTTTTGGTATAAGCCAAAAGAAGGATCGTTGGGTACATAATAAAATTCAGGTACAGCGTGTGGTATCATAGCCGCTTCCTCCATCTTTGGCAATACAAGTGGTGCGTAAGGATGAGATGCTGAAATAAGATCCTGCACAAAATCTTTAGCTATGGACGATCTGAAGTTTTCAGGCAGTGCCTGTGCCGGGTCTTTATCGATAGTGCGGAGTTTCCATTCGATACCTTTTTTATCAACCAGTGTTACCGATTTGGTTTGTTTGCCACCGCCGAGATTTTCTATTTTAAAGCCACCATGTGTTTTGTTGATGTCGAATGTCTTTAGCATGATGGGCATACCCCATTCTGAACGGTAGTTTACCCCCATGAATTTTTCTTTAAAGGTTTCTACTTCGCCATATTGCATGCTTGCGGGCACAAGGGCTGAATCTCTCGTAACAAAAATAGGCATAGTAGCAGGTATGCTATCTTCAGGTTTTAGCTGTGTTGAAAAATTCATCAGGTTTTTGGTGAAGGCCAAACCCGGGGGGCGGGTAACGGTATCGGTAGGGAAAGTATAGTAACTTACGCGTACGTTTTTATTTTTTGATATTTCGAGCGTAGCAAAGCCAAGTGCTGAAGCCGTGAACTCGGAACGCTTACTACTTTGCACGCGTGTATGCTTGCAGCCCGAACCTGATACTATATAGTAGTTGCTGCTGTCTTTCAACAGCTGTAGTGTATGCTCATGCCCTGCGGCATATATTACGTTGGGGAAATCTTTTAATGCGTTTCTTACATCATTGGCCATGTTTTGATAGTTGGGGTGATGCAGATCTTGCGGCGTGCCAAAAACACTGCGCACTATAGGATACAGTGTGCCTATAACGGGCAATGGGATGTATAGTTTATGATTGATATCGGTAAGCGGAAAAATGTGTTGTTTCAGGCCAAAATAGCCACCGTGAATGCCATTGCTAATGAAGGGATGGTGACAGGCGAATATGATCATTTTTTTAGAGTTGTTAGCAGCAATATCTTTTATCTCTGATAGCACCTCTTCTTTTGTTTTATACGGGCAGTCTGATTCGATACCGGGTTTATCGTTTTGGTGTATCCACCACTGGCTGTCCATAACAATGAGTATAGCGTTATCGCCAATGGGTACTTCCACCGGGCCGGGGCACCCGTCTTTTGGTAAAAATGCAAAGTTTTTTTTGCCTACACGGTCCACATAGGCCTGCTGGCGTAGTATGGTGGCGTAACCATCGGGCGAGCCATTGCTCCAGTCGTGGTTGCCGGGTATCATATACCCAATTGCCTTTGTTTTGCTGATGAGTGCTATCTGGCTATCGAGTACAGAACGCGCTTCGGTATAAAATGCGGCTTGTTCATCGGGCAGCCCGTCATGATACAAGTTATCGCCCATATATAACACAATGGTTTTTTCGTCGAGCGGTACAAGGTTTCGTATAGCATCTAAGACCGGGGCTCTGCCATCCACAAGCGATCCTGCATCGCCCACAAAAATAATACGCCTGTCGAGGCTATCTTCCTGGGCAATGCAATAGTTACAGGTAATAATTGAAAGAAGTAGAACAATTACGTATCTCATTATTTCGGGGGCTGGTATTTGAAGATTAATAAATTACCAAGTCCTATATCAGCAGACTCGTTTGAAATAATCATGGTGCCTGAGGGGGTGAAGCAGATGCCTTCCGGCTGTTTAAAAAGCGCTTTATCGATTTTTATGGCTTCTATCATATTGCCGCGCTGGTCTGTAACAAGCAGTAGCTTATTGATAGAAGAAATGATATAAAGATTGCCGGTTAGCGGATTGATAGCAGCGGCAGATGGTTTGAACTTCATCGATTTTTCACCCAGTGAACGTGCTACCTTTTTTACATCGATACTGAACGGAACAAAATCGTAAAGGTTGGTATGAGGGTCGAAACTGAATAGGCTCAATGCTTTTTTCTTATCAGATTCACAGTCTTTACAGATAATAAGCAGCTTCTGCAGTAAGGTGTCGTAGTAAATACTTTCAAACTCGCTCTTCCCAAAAGGGAACTTATTTATCTGCACATTTACCGATCTGTTGGTGCCGAATTTAAATTCAACAATATCGCCATTGCTCCGCAGCGCATAGAAGTTGCTATCCATTAAATACAGGTCTTCAAAATCATCGCCGGAGTAAAATTTCCACTTTTCGGTAGTTTGGGGGTGGTTTGGATATACTTTATACAACCAGCCTTGCTCATCGTTTATAGCGAATATGCTGCTGTCTGCAGGATGATAAACAATACCGGATATTTCTTCCAGGTCGAGAGGGAGAGGTATTTTGTATGGCCGCTGAAAATTGTAACCTGTGGGGTTTGAGAAGACTTCTTTTTTATCCAGCATAGTATCGCAGCTACAAAGTGCAACTGCCGACAA
Organism: uncultured bacterium; assembly: GCA_965650105.1. Taxonomy (GTDB): domain Bacteria; phylum Bacteroidota; class Bacteroidia; order Chitinophagales; family Chitinophagaceae; genus Polluticoccus. The sequence continues at coordinate 10,268 of CBFGNI010000088.1, forward strand.
TAAAAAAGCTATTACTATGTTTTTTACATGCATTAGTTTGTGTGTGCTGGTACATACAACATACAAATGTGTTGCCATTGGCTACCAGGGTGTTCATTATTAATAAAGGCTCTTATTGGTGGAAAAAAATCCCCACCGTAAGTTTTTGACAAACTATGTTTACTTTTAGGTAGTTGATAATGAAGTGTTTTTGATAGTAAGTATTTAAGAATGAATCAATAGTATAAGTATGCTTTTCGGATTATTCGGGAATAAGAAGAAAAATAAGATTGAAGAATACATAGCTGATGACGGTCCCAAAGATTGGTCGTTTCTTGGTAGCGACATGCACTCGCACCTGGTGCCGGGTATTGATGATGGCGCACAAACCATTGAAGACAGCATTGCTTTAATAACCAGGTTGCAGCAAATGGGCTATAAAAGCCTGGTTACCACCCCGCATATCAAATCGGACCATTACCCCAATAACCC
>CBFGNI010000089.1:0-10623 GCA_965650105.1 uncultured bacterium
TTTTCAGTTTACCTGAATTGATAGATAAGGTTGGAAGTATTGCTACATCTTTCCATTCTATCTTTTTCACCAACCCGTAATGTGAGTTTTTATTAGGAAAACCTAATACCATATTCACACCATAGTCTTGTGCAATCCTATCGTACAGGGTTAAGGCCAGATCGGTAAAAATACCTTTGCCTGCAAAATCAGGGTGTGTCATTGTAGTACCCGATAGGCTTGTCAGATATGTTTTACCATTCATTACTATTTCACTTGCCGATACTGCGTAGTGTCCTGCCAGTACCTCCCCTTCCCACATCAGGTTTATTAAATGTGGTTCAAAAAAAGGGTTATCTGCAAAGCGCCACTTCCAAAATTCATGTGACAGCTCTTTCCCAAAGGCCTTATGAAAAAGGTCTAATATCTGAACTTCGTCACCTGATTTATATTGCTCTAATTCCATTGCTTACAATTCGATAAGTTGATCTTCTGAAAAATCTTGTTTAGCAGTCAACCCCATCACACTATCCCATTTCATAGGCGATATTCCTGTACCGGGCCTCTTCACAGTAACATTCTGTTCAGTAAATACCTCACCTTTTTTTATGTCTGTACTAGCAACCAGGCTTTTGCGGCCAATAGCCATATTCTTCTTTTCTGATGCAGAAGGCTCTTTCACTCCGTTGCCTGATAGTGCAGCTTCAAGATTACGTATAGCTGATACCATCGCTTTCAATTCATCTGGCTCTAACGATGCTATATGATCAGGACCCGGCATGTTCTTATCAAGCGTAAAATGCTTTTCGATAACAGTGCCGCCTAATGCTACTGCTGCTATAGGTACCTCAATACCCATTGTATGATCTGAATAGCCTACTGCTGTTCCAAATTCTTTCTGAATATGCAGCATTGCGTTCAGGTTTACATCCTGCATTGGGGTAGGGTATTCTGTATTGCAATGCAGAATAGTAATCTTCTCTTTTCCTATACCCGATTCAAGAAACACATTCATGGCGTCTTTTATCTCTTGCATAGTAGCCATACCTGTTGAGAGTATAACTTCAGAGAACAAAGATGCAGCCTTACGTAAATAAGGCAGATTAGTGATCTCGCCTGATGGTATCTTAACCAGGGTCAGGCCTATTTTAGATAAGTATGCAAGCGAATCCAGATCGAAAGCTGTAGAAAAGAACTTGATACCTTTCGATTTGCAATAGTCTATCAGGTATTCATGATCTCTTTCAGAAAGCTCAAGCTTTTGCAACATTTGTAATTGACTCTCAGTTTCGTTGCCTGTATTCTGTTTTTGATATTCTGCTTTTTGAGCTGACTTAGATACCAGCTTTTCAGCCTTAAATGTTTGAAACTTTACATAATCCACACCTGCCTCTACTGCAGCGTCTATCAGCTTTACTGCGTTATCTAAATTACCATTATGATTAACACCAGCCTCTGCTATAATAAGTGTTCTTTGCATTAGCTTATAATTTTTGCAGGATTACCAGCATAGGTACCCTGCTGTTTAATATTCTTATAGACTACTGCTCCTGCACCAATAACGACATTGTCACCGATTTCTACCTGGCTTGATATAGTTGCATTACTACCTATAAAAACTTCGTTACCAATAACACAATCGCCGTTTATTACTGCGTTTGTAGAAATATGGCAGTCATTACCAATAGCAGCATCGTGTTCGATATTAGCACCGGTATTTATAATAACATTATCGCCAATTCTTGCAGCTGCATTTACTGTGGCATTATGCATTACAATAGTTCCTTTACCCAACGTCGCATATTTTGAAACCTTTGCATGTGGGGAAATTATTGTTGCAATAACAGCACCTATATCTGTAAGTGTTTTAAAAAGCTTTTTACGGATGTTGGCATTTTTTATCTGCCCAACAGTTATTAAAAAGTGGTAGCCCTTTTCATGATATTGAAGAATATCCTTGTCGGCGCCAATAACTTTGTATCTCAATATAGATGTGTGGAGGGATTCTTCTTTATCAAGTATACCTGCTATCTCATAATTACCGGCGCTCTCAATTACATCAATGCAAGATTTGCAATGACCGCCGCCACCTAATAATATGAGTTTTGCTTCCACAATTAATTTGCTCTTACGCTACTTGGTATATTAACTATTCTATCTGCCAGCCAATTGCTATTCACCATTTCATCTTTCTGGCAATTCTTAAACATTGGCAACCGGTACATTAGCTCCCAAACAGGGCGGGTCATAACACCATTGCTATTTGTATATTCTAAAAATGCATTTCGCTCTTCCAGGTCATTCAACACCACAGCATTCAACCAATAATTAGCTTTACTATTCTCCGGTTCATCAATAAATGAAGTTCCTTCCGTTGCAAAAAAGGTCTTATACTTTTCTGCTAATTCTCTTTTATTCTCTACAAATGGCTTAAGCTGTTCTAATTGGGCACATGCCAAGGCTGCATTTAGGTTTGGCATACGGTAATTATAGCCAATCTCATCGTGTACGAACTCCCATTTATGCGGCACTTTTGCCTGCGTGGTTAAATGCTTTGCTCTTTTTGCCAGGTCATCATCATTAGTAACCAATGCACCACCACCACCACAAGTCACTGTTTTATTACCGTTGAAACTAAATATGCCAATCTTGCCAAATACACCTGTATGTTTGCCTTTGTAATAGCTACCCAATGATTCTGCTGCGTCTTCAACCAAAACTATATTCCAATCATCACAAATAGCAGCTATCTCATCTATCCTGCATGGCAGGCCAAAGGTATGCATAGGCACACAAGCAGCTATTCTTTTGCTTGTTAACTTATTGTAAGTAAACCCATCGGCTTTCTTCTCAGTATGGTTTTGCAGAAACGATCTTAGTGATTCAGGAGATAAGCCTAAGGTATCTTTATCTACGTCTAAAAACACAGGTTTAGCCCCTATGTAACTGATAGCATTAGCAGTTGCAATGAAGGTCAGTGCCTGGCAAATCACTTCATCTTCTCTTTTCACATTGGCCAACAGTAACGCCATGTGCAATGCATTTGTACCATTTACAATTGCTATTGCATGTTTAGCGCCTGTTATTTCGGCCATCATTTCTTCAAAGCGATTAACGTAAGCGCCAACTGAAGAAACAAATGTCGAATCAATCGCATCCATTACATATTTCCGTTCATTGCCAATAAACAATGGTTCATGTAACGGAATAAAACTTTTTTGAGGGAATTGTTCCTTAATAAAAGAAACTATCTGCTCAAATTTTTCTGCCATGATTAAATATTATAGATACCGGCTTTATACTGTTTCAGGTTTTCTTTATTGCTAAACCAAGTAACAGTTTCGGCTAAACCTTCTTTCAAGCTATATTTTTGCTGCCAGTTGGTGTATTCTTTTATCTTGCTGTTTGAGCCATACAAACGGAACACTTCTGATTTTTCAGGGCGCAGCCTTTGTTCATCAGAGATGATTATTGCTTTAGGATTTATCTGATTGATAAGCTCTTGTGCAAGATCGCCAACGGTTATTTCAGATTGTGTAGCAATGTTGCAATCGTGTCCGATAAGTTTATCTGATTTAGCTATTTCGATAAAGCCATTAGCGGTATCCTTTACATACAACAGATCGCGGGTTGGGGTAATATCGCCCAATTTTATTTCCTCCATACCATTCAGCAACTGAGTGATAATGGTAGGTATTACTGCCCTCGCAGATTGTCTTGGCCCAAATGTATTGAACGGACGAACTATTGTAAGTGGCAAATCAAAACTGCGGTAGAATGAATCTGCTATACAGTCTGCACCAATTTTAGATGCTGAATATGGTGATTGCGGTTGGCGCGGATGCTTTTCATCAATAGGTATATACTGTGCAGTTCCATACACTTCCGATGTAGATGTAACCAATACTCTTTCAATACCAAGATCTTTTGCCGCCTGCACTATATTAAGTGTACCCTTTACGTTCGTATCAATATAAGAATCGGGGGAATGGTAACTAAATGGTATAGCAATTAATGCTGCAAGGTGAAATACTACATCTACGCCCTTCATAGCAGTACGCACACCATTAGGGTCGCGAATATCGCCGGTAAACACTTCTATCTGATCAAGAATTTGCTGCGGTAAAGTATCCAGCCAGCCCCAACTGTTGAAGGAATTATAATAACAAAACGCTTTTACCTTACAACCTTCTTGTATTAGCTGCTCTACAAGATGCGAACCAATGAAACCATCAGCACCTGTAACTAAAACTTTTTTATCAGATAAAATCATTTTCTGTTTATAAATTATTTTCTTTTAAATTTTTTTCTGAATTTCTCCATTATACCTGGCACATTGTTTTCTTCACCATAACCATAACCATAACCATAGCCATAACCATAGCCATAACCGTATGTATTTTCTTTCTTAGCATCATTCATCACCAACATCAATGGCTTTATTTTACCATTCTATTTTATGTCTTTAATAATGTGTAGCTGTTGCTTGAAAGTATAGTTATACCTTACCATATATAAACCTAGATTGGCAAACTTGCTCAGTGCAAAAGCATCTGCTACTTGGCCAACCGGGGATGTATCTATAATAATATGGTCAAATTGATTTTTCAGTTCGTTTATTAGAATCTCAATTTTAGGATTCATCAACAATTCTGAAGGATTAGGTGGCAACGGCCCCGCAGCTATTGCATATAAACCAGGCACATCTTTAACGGGCGTCAGTAGTTGATCAATAGTAACATCGTTGCTTACCAGGTAATTCGTTATGCCTTGGGTATTACCACCAAACCCTAAGTCTTTAAATAACTTTGGCTTACGGATATCAAACTCAAGTAAAACAACTTTTTTGCCGGTTATAGCAAGACTTGCACCCAGATTAATGGTAAAGAAAGTTTTACCCTCACCACTCATACTGGATGTAACAATAATCACCTGATTACCCCCGCCAGCAAATTGAAGATTTGTACGTATCAACCTGAAAAGTTCAGCTATCTCACTGCGTCGATTCTCTGTTACAACAAGTACATTATCATTATCACTATGCGATATTTCACCTAATACTGCTATATCCATTATCTTCTGAATATCATCAACTGACTGTACTTTATCATTTAATGCATTGCGCAGATATAAAACAATTATAGGAATACCTAGACCAATGCTAAGCGCATACAGATAAATCATCCCTTTTTTAGGAAAAACAGGTGCTTTATCAGCTATTGCTTTATCTATAATCCGTGAATTAGAAATTGTAGCAGCTAATGATATCGAAGCCTCTTCTTTTTTCTGTAGCAAATAGGAGTATAAAGTTTCCTTTATGCCTTGCTGGCGTTGAATCTCCAGTAGATTACGCTCTATGGAAGGCACGCTTTGTATTCTTGACCTTGATTTACCAGAACTCGCTTCAAGATCATTACGAGTAATAATAAGTGAACGCTTAATATTCCCCAGATTTTCTAATATATTAACCCTGAGGCTATTTAGTTGCTCATTTACGCCAGTTACTAATGGGCTTCCCTCTTGTACAGTACGTAAGAGTCTTTGCCTTTCTAGTTGCTGTTCGTTAAATTTATTTATAAGGCTTGCAAGGGTAATATCTTGTAACCCTAATGAACTTGGCACTAGCTGATTACGGTTGCCATCAGCTTTCATATACCGCTCTATCGATTCAAGGATCGATATTTGGGTTTCATATTCAGCTAACTTCCTGTTGTATTCGCTTGCGTCTTGCAAATATTGTTGTGCCTCAACACTAACATCCGCTATTTGATTTTTTTTCTTATAGTTCTCAACATTGCGTTCAACCTGCGATAACTCTGTTACCAAATAATTCAGCCTTTCATCAATAAATTTAACTGTATTTGCCGCAATTTGATTTTTATCCTCAATAGCTTCTCTATTATATACTTCAACAAGTTTATTTAGAATATCTTCCGCTTTTTCTGGTATTACATCAACCAAGGATATATTTAATACACTCGCGTCTGGATTAATTGTTTCAACTTTCAGCAAGGCATTGTACTTATAGGCAAGATTACTTATACTATTAAACCTTAAATCAATGACATTATCAGAAATTGCTTTTGTCCAATTAGACTTTGTAATGGTAAATATTGCGTAAGGCCTTCTTATTTCCTTTCCAAAAGGAATTTCTGCCTTACCCAATGAATCTTGCAATATAAATTTATCACCACTCTTTAAGATGAGCTTAACCGTTAAACCAGCGGCATTTTCATCCATCCAGCTCACAGTAGTAGCTATCGGCCGTGCTTCTCCATATAATTCAGTGCGCTTTATTTTACCTTCAGTGAAGCATGAGGTATTGAAATTTAATTCACCAATAACGCGTTGCATTAGTGTCTTACCCTTCAAGACCTGGATTTCATTACTTATATTCTGATTATTTTGAAATGATTCTAAATCGGCAAAAAGAGAATTCTCTCCTCCGTTCTCGCCCTTAATCAATACCTTGGTACTTACATTATATTCAGAGGATGTGTATCTGAGATATAAGAATGCTACAAGAAACGCCACAATCAGCGCTACTAAAAACCATATCCAGTTGCGTAGGTAATAATTAAGAATAGACTTAAAATCAATTTCTCTTTCTCTTGAAACGCTTGATATATCTTCGTTCATGAAGCTAATTAGTATTAATTAACAACGCCAAATCTTGTGACGATCAGCGTTACAATAGAAATAATGGATAATGTAATAGAGATTATTTGGAAGTTCCTTGCACCAGATGGGTCCCTATATTTAGTTGGCTCTACATAAATCACATCATTCTGTTTTAAGTAATAATAGGGTGAATTTAAAACATCATGGTTATTAAGGTTGATTCTAACCATTGTTCTTTGTCCGTTTTCCTCTCTAATCAACAACACGTTGTTTCTTTTGCCATAGGCAGTCATATCGCCCGCCATACCTAAAGCCTCTATGATACTAATTTTTTCATTGGGTACCACAAAGGTTGCCGGCTTATTTACTTCACCTACTACTGTAATTCTAAAGTTATTAAAGCGAATACTTACAATCGGGTCTTTAACAAAGGTGCTTAATTCTTCTACCATTTTTCTCCTAACCTGTTCTCTTGTCAAACCAACAAGCTTTATCTGCCCTAGTACCGGGAAGCTGATATTACCATCATTATTGACTAAATAGCCATCGCCGCTGCTTGCTAATCCACCTAATGTTGTAACCGATTGATTATTAGGCATGCTTCCTTTATTAAAAAGTTGATTAGACTCAGCATTCAAACTACTTACAGTTATCGCTAATATATCACCTATCTGCACTACAGGTTCGGCTCTTTTGGGTATTGCAGAATAAATAGTAGAAGAATCACCTAGATCATTAAAATAAGTCAACTTTTTAGAGTTGCCGCACGAACATAAAAAAACAATAGTAATTACGGTAAACAGATAAAACAATTGCTTCATATGATCTTTTTAGTCGCTTGCAAAAGCTATTAATACTATATATATTAAATAAAATATAATGCAGAATGGCGCATGCAAATATATAACTATTTGCCTTTAGAAGCTAAATTATAAAATCCTTAAGGATGATGAAATATGCTTAAAACGCCTTAAAAAAGTAAGGAAATTATTTACCTATGCAAAATTTACTGAATATGTAATCAAGCTTATCCTCAGTGGTTATCTCTCCTGTTATCTCTCCTATATAATACAAACATCTGCGAATATCCAATGATAAAAGATCACCGGATATCCTCTCCTGCATCCCATTTTTTATGTCAACCAGTGCAGCCATCACAAGTTGAAGCGAGGAAAAATGACGGGCATTAGTAATAATAGTTCCCTCCAGTTGCATGTTTTCACCTATAGACAATACATATAAAGCATTTTTTATAAGATCTATATATTCTTTATTTTTTGCTGAAATAGGTAATACCTCCTTAAAGAGCTCTTTTAGTTTAGTTATCTTTATTCCATCAGCTTGGTCTATCTTGTTAGCAACTAGTAGATACTTACTCTGTTCTTTAGAAAAATCTGCAATGTGTGTTGAAATGTCTTCAATAGTATTCTCTGCTATATCAAATATGTAAACCACTACATCTGCTTGTTTCATAGCTTGTAAACTCCTGCCTATACCTATAGTTTCAATAATATCGCTTGTATGCTCACGTATACCTGCAGTATCTATTAATCGGAAAAGTATTCCATTTATATTAAGTGTTTCCTCAATAGTATCGCGGGTAGTACCAGCAATATCACTCACAATAGCACGCTCTTCATTCAGTAGGGCATTCAATAAGGTGCTTTTACCTGCATTAGGTTTCCCAATTATTGCTACACTAATACCATTCTTCACAACATTGCCCAGCTTGAACGACTGCAAAAGTTTACCAACAGATCGGGTCAATTCGTTAAGAAGACTATTCAATTGCGCCCTATCGGCAAATTCAACGTCTTCCTCGCTAAAATCCAGTTCCAGCTCTATCAGTGCGCTAAATTTTATGAGTTCATCTCTCATCTGCTTCAACTCTTCGCTAAAACCACCGCGCAGATTGTGCATAGCTGAATGGTGCGATGCTTGCGATTGGCTGGCTATCAGGTCAGCAACAGCTTCAGCCTGAGTAAGATCCAGCTTGCCATTTAGAAACGCACGCTGGGTAAACTCTCCTGGTTTTGCCATACGTGCACCATTTTGCATACACAGGCTGATTATCTGCTGTATTACATAATCGGAACCATGGCAACTGATCTCGATCACATCTTCGCCTGTATAGCTTTTGGGGTTCTTATACAAAGAGATCACCACTTCATCAATCGTGGTTGCACCTGAAATGATCTTACCAAAATGCAATGTATGCGAGGGCTGGTCTGCCAGTTTCTTCCCTTTAAACATAGCATCAGCTATGCTAATAGCTTCGGGGCCGCTTAGTCTTATCACTCCTATAGCACCTACACCCGGCGGTGTAGCCAACGCCACTATTGTTTCGTTCATTGCATACATACAGGCTCAAAAATAGAAACAAGTACGCAAACTGCTTTATTATTTGCACATTTGCCTTATGCGTGTTGTGATACAAAGAGCCGCAAGTGCTTCAGTTACAATTGATGGCAGCGTACATGCGTCTATTGGTAAAGGCTTACTAGTACTGATTGGTATTGAGGCAATAGATACTGATGAAGATACCAACTGGCTTTGCAACAAAATGACACAGTTGAGGATATTTGCAGATGAAGCAGGCTTAATGAACTTATCGATACAGGATATAAATGGTGAAATACTTGTAGTAAGCCAGTTCACCTTACATGCCTCTTATAAAAAAGGTAACCGCCCTTCTTTTATACGTGCTGCCAGACCCAAACAGGCAATACCATTATACAATTACTTCATAAAAAGGCTTTCAGAAACCATTGGTAAACCTGTAGTAAGTGGCATATTTGGTGCAGATATGAAAGTAGCCCTGGTAAATGATGGACCAGTAACTATTATAATGGATACTCAAAACAAAGAATAGCTCTTAGTATTTTTGCTCTATGATATTTGATGATCAATACTTCATGCAACAGGCATTGCGACAAGCAAAGCTGGCATTTGATGCCGGTGAAATACCTGTTGGCGCTTTAGTGGTTTGGGATAATAAGATCATCTCGAGAGGGCACAACCAGGTTGAACGACTGAATGATAGTACTGCACACGCAGAGATCATTGCCATGACCTCTGCTTTCAATGAATTAGGCACTAAATATCTACCTGAAGCTACCTTATATATAACTCTGGAACCTTGCCTGATGTGCAGTGGCGCCATTTACTGGTCGAAACTGGGACGCATTGTATATGGAGCCGAAGATCTAAAGAACGGCTACAAGAAAACAACCGGCAGTAATTGGCCATTTCACCCCAAAGCACAACTGACCAGCGGTATACTGGCTGAAGAATGTGCACAGTTAATGCGTGATTTTTTTGCAATAAGGCGATGAGTATCTTTTACACCTGGCATAAGATAGAAACGCTTTTACCTACACAACTTGTTAATGAAAAAATACAGGAAGTATTAGTAGGCGAAAAACGTGTTGGCTTGCTGATGAAGAACGATGTAGTTTTTGCATTCTCTGCCACATGCCCCCATGCCGGTGCACCGCTTTGCGATGGATGGGTGGATGCGCAAGGGCGAATAGTGTGTCCGTTACATAAATACCGGTTCGACCCGCAAAATGGCAGAAATACAAGTGGTGAAGGATATAAGCTGCGCACCTACCCCGTAGAAATAAGAGATGGTTATATTTATGTAGGTTTACAGAATTAGCAATGCATCCCCAATATTTACAAAAAGGTTCTACTATAGGCATTACTTGCCCATCAAGCTATATACCACTTGAGCAAATACAATATGCGGCAAGTATTTTAGTACAAAAAGGATATAAAGTAAAACTGGGTGATACCACTCGCACTCACGACCTTTATCTTTCAGGTAATGACGAAGAACGCTTACATGACCTGCAGCAAATGCTGGATGACCCCAATATTGGTGCCATATTAATGGGTAGGGGTGGATATGGTTTGAGCCGTATTATTGACCGATTGAATTTCGCTGCGTGCAGGAAAAAGCCTAACTGGATATGCGGCTTCAGTGATATAGTTGTGTTGCTGAATCATATACAGGCTCAA
>CBFGNI010000090.1:0-10545 GCA_965650105.1 uncultured bacterium
ATCATTGATACCATGTTTTAATTCTAACCTCATCGATACCGGATGAAGGGCAGCCATGTGCTTTTCTATCTTCGGTTGCCTGATATTAAGCAACAGCAGCAGGCACCAGCAATGTATGGCATTTTCAATAGAGGCGGGGTCAGTGAAAGGTATTGTGATATTAATGTTCTGCTCCTGATATACTGCAGTTATTACCGAATTTTTTCCACGGCGTGCAACTTCTGTAATGCGCAGATCAGCGTCATTTTTATGAGACCATGTAAATAGTTGCAACCCTTGCTCATCGCTGTTTTTTATCTGGTTGCTGAATTGTACAATGCATTGATTCAGTTCAGGATAATCTTTGCAGTAAATAAGTTGCTCAGCATGTTTAAATAAAACAAGTTTCTCATTTATCTTCTGCCTAATGTTTAGAAAACCTTCGCTGTGTGCCTCGCCAATATTGGTAAATATGCCAATAGTAGGATGGATAATATGTTCCAGCCTATCCATCTCGCCCGGTTGCGAAATACCTGCTTCAAATATTGCCAGTTGATGTTCAGGCTCCATAAGCCATATTGAGAGTGGCACACCTATTTGAGAATTGTAGCTTTTAGGGCTGCGTACAATACTCATATCGGTACCTAAAAGCTGGTATAACCATTCTTTTACTATAGTTTTACCATTGCTGCCGGTAATACCTACAACAGGTATATTGTATTGTTTCCGTTTATTTAGCGCAATTTGCTGCAGCGCTTGCAATGTATCTTTTACCGTTAGTATGTTGGCCCCTGCTAGTAACGTTGAATCAACTTCACGACTCACTAAAAAATTGCGGATACCTTTATTATATGCATCCGGAATAAATGAATGTCCATCGCGATGCTGCGCTTTTATAGCAATGAATAACGCATTTTCAGGTTCTGCAATTTTCCGGCTATCAATTACCAATTCATCAACAGTATTGTTACCTGTATGTAGTAGCCAAGTGGCGTTAGTCCATTTTTGTATAGTTTCTATATCTATGCCTTGCTCATTTAATGCCATACTCTGTTGCAAAATTCTTCAGCAAATTAGTTCAGAAAAACTGTATGAATTTGCGAAATTATAAAGACCTTTATATGTAAAATTTAAATGTGTTTAATTTTTAATTTTTATTTTTTGTTATCTTGAAATATTTTCTAACTTCGTGACCGCTAAGCAAAAAGCTGAGGGCGAAGAAATGTATATATTATTGATATGCAATTTTTTAGGCCATCGCTTAAAAACCATGCTAACAAATTCGGGTTTAATACTTGCATAGCATAAGTTCTGGTAAATCATCTATGGTATGGCATAACTGCCATAAACAATATTAAGCGACAGCTTATATCCTGATCTCTAAGAACGGCCAATATTGATCACATCAGGGCATAAAAGCTTTGCTTGCGATAAGCGCAGGCGTAGTATGTGATGTGGGGTGCATGGCCGTACCTTGAGAATCTATGCTACTAACCTGCGCCTTTTTATTTCTTCCCGTATTTTTTCATTGTGGATAAAAACGTTGTTAAAACATATAGATATGTGTTTTATTAAGCATCATTGTTTTATTTTTATACAATAAGGTAGCATTTATTTAACAAGCCCTGCAGTTGTAAAAGAGATACAACTTCATGTATAAAATTTAAGAGATGAGAGAGCAACAGTCTTTTACACTTTTGCAGGCAAGACTTGTCTGCAAACAATACCAGCATCTTGCAGGGAAGATACTACTGCAAGAGCCCACTGATTTTAGCCGGATAGAATGCGTGGCTATATGCCCTTACGATGCAGATAACAAGAGGCAATTCGCGTATAATTATTTACATACCGGCGATCCTCATGCCGCTATCGAATTTTATAAAGGTCAGCACTACGATATATTATTGCTTGCACGCAGTGTATCGGACAAAAGTATGGTAGTGTTTGAAGAGTTATATTCTTATCTGCAACATAATAGTAGCGCAGTAGCTGTATAGTCTTATTGCGCAGCACCCATTTTAACCGTATTGATTATGGTATCTATTTTAACGCTTGGCTGTGTATCGCCCTGGTAAAATTCATATCCTTTTCTGAAAAGCTTATCGAATGTTGCACGTTGAACTATGACGGTGTCTTTAAAATTATTTAGTGTAGCATAAAAACGGTCGGCATCATAACCTTCAGGGATATTAGGGTCGGGAGTTAACTGATTTTTACTTCTCCTGTTCACCGGCATCCAATATATTTCTACATGTTGTTTATTTTCATTTTTATCAACAACATCAATTATCAGCCGCTTATTAAGGGTTTTAAACAGGGTATCGAGGCCGGTGTTACCATTAACTATAACCTCGCTATTTATGTTTTGGAAAAAGCGCGTGTATGCTTTGGCCCTGTTGATGTTTAAATCATGTCCCTTTGACAATCCTGTATCAACCGAAACATTTATATTGCCTTTATCGTCTTGTGTTAGTGTAAAGGAATTAAGGGGTTCTGATAAGTAATTAACAGATACGTACCTTAAATCTTCGGGTGCAATGTTTGTAACATTTCTATCGCGCCAAAGTTTTATATCTGTGCTGTAACGTGGTGTAAGATAGCCGAACATACCCGGTATTTGCACTACATAAGGCCTCTGCGCATTCTCCATCAACATGTAAGTACCCGATTGTGCCTGCACTTGCCCGCCCACATAAAACACACGGAGCTGTTTACCACTATTATCATAGACCTCTACCTTTACCGCTTCTGTCGCCAGATCTTTTACTACGTAATCGTGTTGTTCTTCAGCAACCGGGTGCATAGGTATCTGGGTGGCTAATGTAGTAAGCAATGTGGTTACATGTTGAGGGATAGCCTTGTATGTATTATTGAGCAACCATTCCCCATCCTTCCGTTCCAGCAAAACAGATTGTCCTGTTTTGTCTACCATATATATTTTGCCTATTGATGCCGTGTCTGCTATTGTAAATCCTGCTTCATCGGTTGCGAATGCCTGTTTGTTGCTGAAAATAAAATAGTATACACCGTAACCCAGTATACCAAGAATAATAATGTACAATATGGTTTTACGCATATACGTAGTATGAGATTTTAAAGTTGTTATTGCTTTTCATATTTCCGTTTGCGGAAAAAGAAATAGCACGATGCGAAAATGAGTACCAGTACAATGGGCAGTCCAATATTTATTACCTGCCACATGGTTTTCTCATCCTTTACCCGGCCACCATCCATTACACGGAGACGTACGTCTTTATTGCGTGCTTCCAGGAGGCCGCTATTGTCGGTGAGATATTCCAGGCAATTGAGTATGAAATTTTTATTGGCAAATTTATCATTAGTAAAACGCCAAAATCCCATTTCCATGGGGCCCATACGCTGGTTAAAATCGTTATTCAATATATCTCCGTCTGATATTACGATCATGCTCGTAGCGCTATCAGACATCGATTTATATTCACGTTTAATGGAATCGCGCAATACCGCAAGAAAAGAGGGTGCAAGGCGGTTTTCGAATACAGATGTGAATTTACCTTCAAGCAGAACAGCCGCAATCTTAGTTGGATTGTTGAACAGCTCGGGCTTTGCAGGATATTTCATCATGCTGAGGCTTACACGTACAGGTGCGTCAGCAACGCGACTATATTTTGATGACTGTAACAATACGGTCTTCTTTATAGCTGAATTACCTGTGGTGTCAATACTATTGGCAAACATAGATGCTATCGCATCCATGTTTTTTACTATCGGGTGGTTAGATGATGGTAGAAATAAAGGATAATACATCCATGATTTCAAAACCATTTGCGGGTTATTATTTACCTGGCCGTCTATTACGGGTATTTGCAGGCATTGCAAGTCTTCTATCAGGTTACTATTAATGCGTACCCCGTATTTGAATAGCTGGTCATCGAGGTTCAAACCATAATCTGTACTTATGAACTGCTGACTGCCTGTTTGCAGACTATCCATGGAAGCACGCATAGTTTCAACTGCCCACAATACGTGGCCGCCATTCATAATGTACTGATCTATTTTAAATTTATCTTTATCGTCGAAAGGTAGCGTAGGTTTGTTGATGATGATAGCTTTGTAATAGTTGGGTATATATAAGCTATTGACAAGGTCAAGTGTGTCAACAATATAAGGGCCGCGCAAAGCAGTTAGCAGGTCGAAGGTTTGCATTCCCAGCGATTCTCCATTGCCCATTATATATGCAATCTCAGGCTTTTGCGGTTTTTCAAGTTTGTTGAGTGCGTTGGCAAACTTATATTCAAGTAATGATTCGGAATAATTTAATGCCTCGAGTGGAGATAATGCCAGTGAATTTTCCAGAAGGCGCACAGGCATTTCTCTTCCTTTGTATTGCACCAAAGCGTAGGGGAAGATTATCTTTTGCTGGTAACCCTCTTCATCGCCCTTTACCTGCATGTTTACAGGGTTAATACCTTTTTTTGCCAGTTGCTCGTATACAGGGCCTTTTTCTTCTTCGCTTTTTCCTTCGAAAGGATCGGTAAAGCGGACTATTATTTTACTGCCGGCATATTCACGAAAAGATTGTAAACGCTCGCGTGTTGACTCTGCCAGACGTTGGAAGCCAGCGGGAAATTTGCCCTTGAGATACACATCTACTACTGCCACATCATCCATGTTTTTCAACAGCTTTACTGTAGGTGCAGATAAAGTAAAACGCTTCTCCCTGGTAAGGTCGATGCCATAATGAAAGCGTGCTGCCAGCATATTGATACATACCAGTATGGCAGCTAATACAACCAGGCGTAATACTGCTTGTTTTTGTTGTGATTTTCTTTTCTTAGAAGTATTTGTGGCCATGTACAGTATGAAAAAATCAATCTTGTGTTGCTGTATCCCAGGTACGGCGGTTAAGCGATAAACGGGTCAATGAAATGAATAAGATAACTACTGATAAAAAATAAATAACATCGCGGGAATCGATAAAGCCCCTGCTTATAGAATTGTAATGGAAAGACATGCCCACCATGCTCAGGTAATAATCGAAACCACCCGTAAAAGAAGGTATTTTACTTAATGCTTCGAAGCCGCTATAAAGTATATAGCATGCAAATAAAGCTACGAGGAAGCCTACAATCTGGTTGTTGGTAAGCGATGAGCAGAAAATGCCAATTGCCGTAAACCCCGCAGCCAAAAACAGTAAGCCTATATAAGAACCGATAACAGAACCTATATCAATGTTGTTTTCAAGCAGGGCAAGATTATTAACTGTGTAGGCATATATAAGCGTAGGCAATATGGCAAATACTACAAGTGCCAGTGATGCCAAATATTTACCGCCAATAATATCAAGATCGGTAAGTGGTTTAGTTGAAAGCCATTCGATAGTGCCGCCACGAAACTCATCGGCAAATGACCGCATGGTAATTGCCGGTATTAGTAGCATCAACAACCATGGAGCCATATCAAAATATCTATCCAGAGAGGCATATCCGTATTCCAATATGCTTGAATTTGGTATTACCCATAAAAACAAGCCGCAGGCAATAAGGAATACCATTACTGCTACATAACCTACTATGGAACTAAAAAAAGAGTTAATCTCCTTAATAAAAATACTACGCATGTATGGCTTCGTTCAATAATTGTTGGGAGTGGGCAAATATAGCAAATAGAAAGCGTTTTCTCAGTCATGCCAATGTGTTAAAGCTATTCTATAAACGAGTTTTATATATATGTAATACTTGATAATATATACGTACTGGTACTTAGGAAAATTACCATTAGCAGGGTATGTATTTTGCGCTCTGTTGAAAATAGTTTTGCTGAAATATATAAAATGAAAAAAATAATATTGGCTTGCAGCGTGTTGGGGGTTTTGATGACATCTTGCAAGAAAGAAGAAACAACACCTGCTACCCCTACTAATACCAACACCAATACAGGTGGTAATACTGCGCTTACCAATGCTGTGGCAGGCGACTGGACCGCATCAGTATATGATAATGCTACGATAACTGCACCCGAAGCAGCTACTTATAAAGCTGTAGCTACCTCAACAACAGAAGGCACCGCACATTTCGATATTACTTTCGATGGTACAAAACACGATACGGAAGATGTATCATATATATTATCAGCAGGTAATACCAAGATAGACTTTACTAAAACAGGTGGTAACCTATCGACATTGAGCGGAGGGAAAACCTGGACTGTTAATAAATTAGATGCCAATTCATTTGAGATCACCAGTGGTTTTGGCTTGATCATCAAATTCAAAAAATAATTAAAGTTCTCTCTCTTACCCCCTGCGAAAGCAGCCATGAGCCCCTTTTTAGGGGCTCACTTATTATTTTAATCAGGAAGCTGGCTTGCAAGATAAAGGTAGGGTGACATAAGGTGGTGTATAAATATATTGGAGCTGGTATCAGGAAATTGTTTGTAATAAGCTTCATTGGCCATAAGTATGACCGGGCTACCCGCACGCATGTAATTACTGCTATTGGCAAACTCCGGCTTTTGAAAGCCTTTTACCTGGGCATTCACCATTTTATAAGCTGCATCGCCAAGAAAGCGGGTGTATCTTTTCTGTAATTTATTAGCCGGCCTACGCAGTTTATTGTACACCAGTTTCAATACTATATTTTTAGGAAACTTTTGCTTTGAAATAAGAGCTGAAGCATTTACAAAGGGATTCACAGGATTATAATCATTGAGCGTTTGTAATGACATAGGCACTTCCGGTACCCAATCGGCAGAGTTTACAACCGTATATCCCCAACCGTTAGCAGTTATTTTTTCATAGTAATAAGCAAAATATAAGTTTCCAGGTTTAGGCGCCGCGCTGCAGTATGTTTTTATTCTTATGTCTTTGGATAAAGTGCCTGAGCGCAGTAATTGTTCCAGGTATGCCCGTATCATGAATGTAATTCCAGCGCCCTGACTATGCCCCATAAGAAGTATATCGCGGTAGCCGCTTTTATAGCATGAATCTATTTTATGCACAACATCATCAGCTATAAATGCCATACCTAAAAGCCAGCCTACATGCACAGCAGCTCTGGGATTATCGGCTAGTTGATAATTGAAACGCTTACCAGGCTCAATACTCAATACACCTTCAGCAGGCACCATGGCAGCAAAAAAATTTTCCAGCCAGCTATTGGCGGCCATGGTAGTACCCCTAATGCTAATTACTGCTTGTTTTTTGTCATTCAACCATAGGTCCCACTTATTTTCAAGGCCTGCTGCCGGCGACCTATAAGTGAAATGATAGCCTTCCGGCAAGGGTATTTTGACATTTTCATTTGTCCATGGTGTATCAATATGGCGGGCAGTAATTTTCAGCAAGGCGATGTATTCATTTTTATCAAAACCTGGCTTCAAAGGCTGGGTAGTCTGTGCCCAGGTATCGCAAAATGTAAGTAGAAGAAGAAAGATGGCTAATAGCTTATTCATATACAGAAGAAATATTATTGAAAGTTAAGGACTAATAAATTGAGTATGCAGTATGTACTTAGGGTTTGTAGGTACCAAAGCAGTATTTTTGCAGCAATTATAAGCCATCTTGAAGCGGGTAAGAAAGTATTTCTACAACACAGAGACACATAAGTTTGAAAAGCTGGAAGTTTCCTGGCAAAAGCATGTATTGCGTTGGCTCGGCCTTGCGTGTGCAACTATTGTCACTTCTGTTATTATTGTAGCAATAGCTTTCAGGTTTATCGATTCGCCTAAGGAAAAGCAAATGCGAAAAGAAATTGGCAGGCTGCGCGATGGTTATGCGCAACTTCAGGCACAAATCATACAGACAGACCGTACGTTGATGGAGCTGGAACGGAGAGATGATAATGTGTACCGTGCTATATTCGAATCTGCACCATTGCCGGATAGCGTGCGCAAGGGTAAAAAATATAGCGAAACCGACCCTCAGTTGTTTGATTATATAGCTACTGAAGATCTTATAGGTACGGTGGAAGCAGGTGTTAGCAACTTACGCAAACGTATTATCACACAAAAACGATCGTACGATACACTGGAGCAAATGGTAACAGCTAAAGAAAAAATGTTGCAGTGCATACCTGCTATACAACCTATAGCCAATAAAAGTCTTGAAAAGCTTGCCTCAGGTTTTGGGTATCGTATAGATCCTATATATAAAACACCCAAAATGCATACCGGCCTTGATTTTGCTGCTGCGTCGGGGACACCTATATATGCTACTGCCGATGGTACAATTACTGAAACGGGTTACGACGGCGGCGGCTATGGGAATCATGTTATTATTAATCATGGATACGGTTATCAAACCCTATATGGACACATGGTGCGTATAAAAGCTGCACGTGGGCAAAAGGTAAACCGTGGTGAAGTAATAGGATGGGTTGGCAATACAGGTAAAAGTACAGGCCCCCATTGCCATTATGAAGTAATACGGAATGGAGAAAAAATAAACCCTATACACTATTTCTTTAACGATCTTACCGCCAGCGATTATGACCGGCTGGTTCGCATAGCCGGTGCAGGTAACCAATCGTTCGACTAAAATAATTTTCCTTGTTTGTATAGGTCTGGATGCTCTTCAGAACTGGTAGTAGTTTTAATATGAATGACTTGCCAGTTATTTTTCTTTAGATAATTACTGATATGCGATCGGTGGCAATTTCGCCAGTTAGCTTCAGCGCACATGTAAGCAGTGCGTTGTGTAAGTGCAGTTTCTTCAAGCAGTTTAATGGCCGACAAGAAAGTTTCAGTTTGCATATAAGAAGTATATCCACCCTCAACAGTTATTTTGCCACCCAGCAAAGGCATGTGCTGATATGCGATAGTCACTTTTGCTAATGTTTCTGCTAATGCAGGTTTATTGAATTGAGGTAACCTTCGTGAACCCGGGTAACTGCGGATATCGCCCAATACATCGATTCTATACGACTTCAATAACGCGATAAAAGTATCAATACTATGCGTAGAATGCCCAACGCTATATATTTGTTTCGTCAGGGTCATGAGGTGAAGATTCGGTTACACCATTACATCTTCTTCCTGCATTATTTTTTTTGTATGATGGTGATGATGCCCTGCATGTGTTTCTTCTGCTTCAGGTACAGGCTTGTTTATTTTAACAATACCTAATTTGTTGAACAGCAATATAACGGGATATACAGGATCTACTTCGTGCCAGCGGTAACCAAAATTGACTTTTGATGCATGTTTGTGGTGATTGTTATGGTAAGCTTCACCCAGCATCAATATGTCAACGTGGAAAAGGTTCTCAGATGTATTATTCATCTTGAAGTTCTCGTAGCCAAATTTGTGTGCATACCAGTTGATGACAGCGCCATGTATAGGGCTCATGAACATGTGGACAGGCACTAATAAAAGGAACCATGCAGATGGTGCGAAAAACCAGTAGAAGCTACCATAAGCAACCACCCACAAAACGCGCGATGCCCATGAATGGCCTATGCGATCCATCAGTCTCCAATCGGGTACATTTTTCTTGTATTTGTCTTCTACGGGTATTGTTTCAGAGTATATGCCTGCATAATAACGCCATGTTTTCAGCATCATATCCATCACGCCTTTTGAATAAGATGGAGAGTGTGGATCCAGTTCGGTATCGGTATGGGCGTGGTGCAGCCTGTGCATAATGGCATAGGCGCGTGGGCTAAGGTAAGATGAACCCTGTGCTATATATGTGCAAACAAAAAATACACGCTCCCAGCCCTTGCTCATGCGTATACCGCCATGTGCCGCATAGCGGTGCTGGAAGAATGTTTGAAAGAATAGGGAGAAGTAATGATGCCCGAAAAAGAATAAAAGAATTGGTGCCATTTCACAAATTTAATTACAGTTCTATCACAAAAACGGTTGCAAAGATAATCGTATTTATGTTATAAAAACCCGAATTTATATCATCAAAATGGGTGCGTGGCCTTACCTTTGCAGCGTAACTTAGAACCACACATGCGCTACAGCTTTTTATTATGCCTGCTTTCTGTTGTATTATTCACATCTTGCCGCGATACCCGCTTGCACGATCATGATGACTGGGGCAAATATTTTGAACAGAACGGTATCAAAAACGCCTGTTTCATATTGCGCGATAATAATCATGAGGCGGTGCATTATTATAATAAGGAACGTTGCCTGAAAAGATTCGCGCCTGCCTCTACTTTTAAAATATTTAATTCGCTGGTGGGGCTTGAAACTTCTATTGCACCCGATGAAAATTTAGTGATAAAATGGGATAGTGTACAGCGCTGGAACCCTGAATGGAACCAGGATATGACTATGCGCAAAGCTTTTGAGCTGAGTAATGTAGGTTATTACCAGAAGCTTGCACGCCGTATAGGCCCTGAATATATGCAGCACTACCTGGACACTGCTGATTATGGCAATAAAAGCATAGGTGGGGGTATTGACAAGTTTTGGTTGAATGATAGCTTGCAAATATCAGCCGATGAGCAACTTGGCTTCGTAAAAAGATTGTATTTCAACGAACTGCCTTTTTCGGAACGTACGCAGCGTATAGTAAAAAGCATGATGCTACGCGAGGATACTTTAAACAACAAGCTGTATTATAAAACCGGCTGG
>CBFGNI010000091.1:0-10545 GCA_965650105.1 uncultured bacterium
GGGCTTAATAACGTAAAAAAGCCAATTGATATCACCCTGGAAAATTTTGGTGAAAATGTTTTTCAGTTGCTTATAACCTATCATATAGATTTCCCCTTAGGTGCCGGTATATCAGCAACTGCAATAAAACAAAGTGTGGCTATGCTTGCTTATAAAATTGTAAGCAAATACACCAATGCTGTCGGTGTAGATATTCCCAATTCTGAAAATGAGGCCGAGGAGGGTAATGATGCTGAAGAGGAAGACACTGCAGGAAACAGTATTATTTAAAATATTTTGGGAATTCTATTCCACGTTTGCTGACAAATAAATATTTAAATATGTTGATTATTAATAATTAATATTATTTTATTATAAACGCAAGTTAGGTAATACTAGTAAAATATGCCTTGATTATCAATTCATTAAGGCATTTAAATGTCAATTTTAATCATATTGAACAATTTAAATGATCTCCTCCTTCAGCTACGCTCTCATTAGCCTGGTTTTTTAAACCATATCTGTGAAACTAATGGTACCCCGTAATATGTGGTTTAATATTTTAAAAAATAAAGATGGAAGAAGCCGCTTCGAACTAAACGGGATTCAGATGGTTTTTGATGGTTTTACTGAAAGGCAAGGCCTGCATTATATACAAAACCCCGAACGCGCAATTGCTTATTTTAATATTAAAAACGAAATATATGGGGTTTCCAACCAGCTTAGTGTATATAAAACTGCAGAAGAGTTTTATGATGTAATGAAAAAGCAATTTGCCTTTTTCAGGAACCGATAAATACTAATGGGTCGATCTGCTTCTTCCCATCCTGGCCCTTATACCCCGCTCTCTATAAAGTGCAACCGTTTGCTTTATGTAGTTATAAAAGTTGTACTCATTCATACTTCTTAGTTGCTCGTATGTAGGCCTGAACATTTGCATGTATTGCATGGCACTGTCGCCTTTCAGGCCTGTAACATTTTCAATAACCTTTTCGTTAAAGCTATAGTCGATATACTTTTGTTTCTGGTACCAGATATATTCTTTTTGAAAAGCCCATATCTGTTGGTTTTGCTTGCTCAGCGCCCAGAAGGGATGCTGTATAGCATCTAATCCTGTAAGTTGCGGGAAATCTATTTCCTTTTTATATAGCCGGTAATATTTAAGGCTGTCAGAATGATAATCAGGTGCCGCACCGGCTATTTCCACGGGTGTAGCCATGTTTTCTTCCAGCACTACTTTAAAAAATGAGGGTATATTCCCTTGTGGCATCCGTACCCTAAGTACCCTGTATCCTTCTTTTTTAAATGCTACCAGCTGCCCTCTTGTTATCTCTATAGTGAATTTGCCGTTATCATCGCAAATCACCTCTGCATCTGTGTACATATTTTGTACGGTAACATCGGTAAGTGGCTTACCATTAGCCGCATCCAATATTTGTCCCTGTATGCTCTGGGCAAAGGCAATAGGGCTAACCATGCAAAATAAAAGCATGTTTATCAAACAAATACATCGGGGCATATTCAATGCTAAGATAAGTGTTCAAATGCTTGTCTGTTCACGTTAAATTGTTAAAAAAGATATAATAGCCCACTGTATCTTTGCCCCCGCTATGTATGCACTTATTCGCAAAGCATTATTTACGTTGCAGCCTGAAGAAGCGCATAATTTCGCTATGAAACAGCTGAAATTTGCTTATTCTGTTCCTGTCATCAAAAACTGGTTAAAATCTCAGTTCATTGTTAAGAGCCCTCAACTGGAGCGCGAGCTATGGGGTTTAAAGTTTCCTAATCCTGTTGGCCTGGCTGCGGGTTTCGATAAAGACGCGAAATATACCGATCCGTTAGCATGCCTTGGTTTTGGCTTTATAGAAATAGGTACCGTAACACCGCGCCCTCAGCCCGGCAACCCCAGGCCACGGTCTTTTCGTGTGCCTGCCGATAAGGGGCTTATCAACCGCATGGGTTTTAATAACGATGGTGCAAAAGCTGCTGCCGAACGTTTGAAACACCGTAAGGAACGCCTGATAATTGGTGGTAATATTGGCAAGAATAAGGATACCCCTAATGAGCAGGCTATTGATGACTATGTGGCTTGCTTTAAAGATCTATATAACGATGTAGATTACTTTGTGGTGAATGTAAGCAGCCCGAACACGCCCGGTTTACGTGCATTGCAGGACAAAGGTCCGCTAATGGAGATACTGAACAAGCTGATGGCGCTAAACAAAGAAATGGGTAAGCCCAAGCCGCTATTGTTGAAAATTGCCCCCGATCTTACCAACGGGCAACTGGATGATATAATAAGCATTGTAAAAGAAACAGGCATCGACGGGCTGGTGGCAACTAATACAACAATTAGCCGTGAGGGATTAAAAACTTCACAGGCAGAAATAAAACAAATAGGTGCCGGGGGATTAAGCGGGCTGCCTGTTAAGCAAAGAGCAACAGAAGTAATACGTTATATACATAAGAATAGCAACGGCACAATACCTGTAATAGCTGTGGGTGGTATTTTCACAGCTGAAGACGCATTAGAAAAACTGGAAGCGGGCGCAGTTTTGGTACAGGTATATACAGGCTTCATTTACGAAGGGCCTGCAATAGCAGCTAATATTTGTAAAGGCATTTTAAAATCATCAAAATAACATGGCAGATCTGTTAACGCTCGATGCATTAATAAGCCTGGTAACATTAAGCTTACTGGAAATTGTATTAGGTATAGACAATGTAATATTTGTATCTATAGTAATGGGCCGCCTGCCCGGTACGCAGCAACCAAAGGCAAGACGTGTATGGATGGTTACCGGTATTGCAGTAAGGGTAGTGCTGTTGGTATGCCTGGGTTGGCTGGTACGCAATCCTTTAAAAGTACCGGTTGGTGGTTATACCTTTGAGCTGGGTAACCTTGTTATGCTGGTGGGGGGCTTATTTCTTATCTGGAAGACTATAAAAGAGATACATCATAAACTGGAAGGAGATGAAGAAGCGTTGGAGAATAACGCTATTAAAAAAGCAGGTATCAGCTTTGCAAATGCAGTAGGGCAAATTATACTTATCGATTTAGTATTCTCTTTCGATAGTATGATAACAGCGGTAGGGCTTGCCAAGCATGTGGAGGTAATGATTGTAGCAGTAGTTATTGCTATGTTTATAATGTTCTTGTTCAGCGCTAAGATCGCTGCTTTCATACACAAGCATCCTACTTTAAAAATGCTTGCACTGGCATTTCTTGTCATGGTAGGTTTTACACTGTTTTTCGAAGGGCTGGAGCCTATACATCATCAGCATATTCCTAAGGGTTATGTGTATTTCGCTATGGCATTTTCATTTGGTGTTGAATTGCTCAATATGAAACTCCGTAAAACTTCACAGATCAAAGTGAATCTTCAGGAGCCCGATCCGGAGAAACTAAATAAAAAATAATATAAATGCCGGTTTTATACCGGCATTTATATTTCTATATATAGCCGCCTAAAGAAAAGAAGAATAAATAATTAGATTAATCTAAAAAAATAGTTTGTTGTAATATAAATAATATATAGGTTTGCCGAAAGATTTGTATTGCTTATGAAGATCTTGAGGTGTTTACTCCTTTTATGTTTGCTTCCGGCCTCTGTATATGCTCAATATGGCAATATAAGAGGCACAATTAGCGATGCTGATGGCAATATGTTTGAGTTGGCGACGATAGGCATACCCACGTTGAATAAAGGGGCAACCTCAGGTGTTGATGGTACTTTTATGATACCCGATATACCCTATGGGAACTATGAATTAATAATAAGTGCAATAGGGTATAAGACCCTGAAACAAAAAGTTAGCGTTACTAGCAGTGTGCCGGCGGTAGTCACTATCACTATCAAAAAAGAGCCTCATACCTCGCTCGATGAAGTAGTGGTGACCGGTACTATGAAAGAGATCAGTCGTACGGAAAGTCCGATACCGGTTGAGATCATTACACCTAAATTATTTCAAAAAAATCCAACACCCAGTTTATTTGAGGCGGTAGGCATGGTAAATGGCGTACAGCCACAATTGAATTGTAACGTGTGTAATACCGGCGATATACATATCAATGGTATGGAAGGGCCTTATACGATGATATTGATAGATGGTATGCCCATTGTAAGTGCCCTTTCTACCGTGTATGGCTTAAGCGGCATACCCAATAGCATGGTAGAAAGAATTGAAGTGGTAAAAGGGCCGGGCTCATCATTATATGGGTCTGAGGCAATGGGCGGTATTATCAACGTTATTACTAAGAAGCCTTTACATGCCCCGGTTCTTAGTGCCGATTTGTTTGCTACATCCTGGGGCGAAGTAAGCGCAGATGCCGCTATGAAAATAAATGCAGGCAAAGCATCAGCCTTGCTGGGCGTTAACTATTTCAATTATCAAAATCCTATTGATAATAATAAGGATAATTTCACTGACCTCACTTTGCAAAACAGAATATCATTGTTTAATAAATGGAGCCTGGAACGTAAAGAGAGCAGGATGGCAAGCTTAGGCTTGCGTTATGTATATGAAGACCGCTGGGGTGGTGAAATGAATTGGACTAAAAAAGACCGGGGTTCGGATAGCATCTATGGCGAGAGCATTTATACCAAACGTATTGAGTTGATCGGTTTGTATCAATTACCATTCACTGAAAAGATCTACACGCAATTCTCTTACAACTGGCACAACCAGGATTCATGGTATGGAGTAACACCCTATATGGCTACTCAACAGGTAGGTTTTGTGCAAACCTATTGGGATAAACAATTGGGCGGTGGTCATAATACATTATTGGGTGCTTCGCTACGATATACTATGTACGATGATAATACACCCGGTACGCTGAAAGCAGACGGCATAACTAATGAGCCATCGGTTACTATATTGCCCGGTGTATTTGTACAAGATGAGTGGACACTCTCTAAAAAGCATAAACTGTTGGGTGGCTATCGTTACGATTACGATAAGAACCATGGTAATGTGCATTCACCACGCATTGCATATAAGTTTGCACCAAATTCAAACAACACACTACGTGCAAGTTTTGGTACTGGCTTCAGGGTGGTTAATCTCTTCACTGAAGACCATGCTGCACTTACAGGTGCAAGAGAGGTTATTATTGCAGAAGCATTGAACCCTGAAAGGTCTTACAATGGCAACCTGAACTATGTACTAAAGATTCCCGCTAACGATTTTTATATTGGCCTCGACGCAACTGCTTTTTATTCTTACTTCACCAATAAGATAGTGGGCGATTTTGATAGCGATCCTAATAAGATCATTTACAATAACCTGCATGGGCATGCTATATCGCAGGGTATATCGCTGAATACAGATATTGTATTCAACTTCCCCCTGAAGTTAATATTGGGCGCTACCTATATGAATGTGTATCAGGTAGAAGATAATGGCAAGGGTCAGCAGCAGCGTGTACAACAATTGCATGCGCCAAAATGGTCGGGCAATTTCGTAGTAAGCTATAGTTTTATGAAAGGCTATACTATCGACCTTACTGGCAAGGTAAATGGCCCTATGCGTTTGCCGATATTGCCCAATGATTACCGCCCTGAATATTCACCATGGTATTGCATTGCCAATATACAAATCACCCGAAAGCTAAAGAGTGGATTAGAGGTATATGGGGGGGTAAAGAACCTTTTTAATTTTGTACCCGCCGATCCTATATTACGTCCGTTCGATCCGTTCGACAAAAATGTGAATGATCCTGTAAATAATCCCAATGGCTATACATTCGATCCCGGTTATAACTATGCATCGCTGCAAGGTATAAGAGCCTTCGCTGGTGTGCGATACAATTTGTTCAGGTAATAATAACAATTGTAGTCTTGAGAAAAACCCAATGACAGAAACTATCGTACATTTGTAAGCAGCGCAATTATTATATACTGCATTTTAAATAAGATATTATGGCTTTATTGAACATTCATCCGTCATTATTGATGTCTATGCCCAGTGGTGGCGAATGGCTTTGGATCATTCTTATAGTAGTACTTTTGTTTGGGGCTAAGAAAATACCGGATCTTGCAAGAGGTTTAGGTAAAGGCATGAAAGAATTCAAGGATGCTAAAGAGGGTAAAGACGACGAAACCACACCAACTACTGATAGCAAGTAAATCGCAACAATATTATTTGAATGGAGCATCATTGGTGCTCCATTTTTTATTTCTGAAAATTTAGGAAAAAGCAAAGGGCACCACTAATGTGGTGCCCTTTTGTAGTTGACAAACTATATTAAGGAACGATAAACAGATCAACGATCTTAAGTACTGCATCTTTAGTCAGTATTTCATCAAATGCTTCGCTTGCGGCAGCTGCAGAAATGCCTGGGAAACCTGCTATGTTTACACCTGCTTGCGTGGTCACTTGCTCACCTTCGTAGTTCGCACCCACCAAAGCAGGGTCGATACCACCTGTATCTTTACCTGTTATCCATGGTTTTTGGTTTGCACCACGTGCCTTACGCATCTGGCGTATGTGCGATGCGTGCCTTGCCTCCACAGAATGGATATTCAATGCAGCAGTAAGGTATGCGTTATTGGCCATCAGGTTGCCTGCCTGGCCTTTGTAAGCGCGTACGCCTGTGTCTTCCAGCGTTTGTGCTACTGCAAGGAACAGATCGTAATTAGAGAATGCTTGTGCAAACGGACCTGCACCACTACCGTTACCGCCTGTAAGGTCAAAAGTTGGTTTATCAACCGGCATTGAACCAGCGTCGCTAATTACTTTCCTCAGGAAAGCAACGTGTTGATTCTCGTGCAGGGCAATTGTTTGAATTGCACCCTTTGCCGCATCTGAAGGGATGGTAAGTGTACTTGACGCTAAACCGGTATTGTAAAATTCAGCTTCCAGGTATTCAAGTGTCAATGCGAAATTCAGTGTATCGATGATAGTTGAGTTAACCTGGCCGTATGCTTTTTTAAACATTGAACCCAAGGCAAAAGGCAATGCGGTCAGCGCAACGGTTTTGCCCCATTTCCTGATGACATCCCTGCGGGGGCTGAGTTTTTCATATACTTCAGGATCAGCTTTTTCGATTTCGTTTAATATATTTTGAAGATTCATGACAGTATTTTTATTTAGGTAAATTATCTGCGTTAATTGCTGTTTTGATATAGCTGCCCGCTATTGCTAATACTTCAGCTGGCGTGCGGCTTTTATCAAGCCCGTTAGCATCTACTACTGAACTGTCGGCAAAGCTGCCATTACTTATCAGATCGCGTATGTATGCAGCATGCCTCGCTTCTACAGATACTATTTTACCTGCAAGTACAAGGTAATCGGCCGATTGAATCAGTTGGCCGGCTCCGTTATAAGCAGAAACGCCCAAGTCTTCAAACGCTTTAGCCGTTGCCAGTACACTGGCGCGGTCGCCAAAGTTGATCGAGGAAAAGTTTACTTCGAGATCTTGGATAGCACTTGCACCCAATGCAGCCTTAAAGAAGTTGCGGTGAGCAATTTCGTGGTCGCGAATGTCGGTAAGCAATGCTTTTTCATCAGCAGTAATACCTGAATATGGGCTCTCAGCTACTTTAGTGTAAAATGCAGCTTCCAGTTGTTCCAATGCATAGGCATAGTTAAGAATACCTACATCGCCTTTACCTAAATCTACTCTAGTGTCGGTTGGGGTTACATTACCATCCGGGTCGGTATGGCATGCATTCAATAACACTGTTGCACCAACAAGACCGCCCGAGAGTGTCAGGAAACGCCTGCGAGAAAACCCTTGTGGCGCATTTTCCTTTGTTAATAGTTCTTTCATAAAATAGTCGGTTTTTTTGAGTTTCAATAATTCTTATCTCTATACCTACGATGAATAAATCGTAAAGGTTTTCGGAGGTGGGATGAAATTGTTGGGATAAGAGCGGTTGTTAACTTTTATGTATATGAATTAGGGGCTTGGCACGGTTTTGTTTTTACCCTTAAAAACACAGATAATATGAAAAAGAGGAACGCACTATACTTCAAAATGAGCAAGGCAAGGAAAGTAATAGGAAGCCCAATGTCGGTTGATCTTTCTACGTTCTTATCGGCAGCTATGCAGCTAACGCGTAACAATGTGGTACGCAGGCATATAGAAGAATCTTTGCTGGAGTTGGGGCATACCTTTAAGCATACTACCCAATATAAAATGAGCGCCTGATGATTCAGGCATTCTCTATAAATACTTCATTTGTGTAAAGTTCAAATAGCCCCGCAATCGCGGGGCTATTTATTGATCAGCTTAAAACGCTTTTATTAAAGAATATTATTCCTTTATCCCTGTTGGCTACCAGGCCATTGTTGGCCATTTCCTGCAAGGCATCCTGCACACGGAAATAATTAGACTCGCCACCCTGCTGGCGTAGTTCCGTAAGTAGTTCGATAACCCCAATATTAGGGGTATCCACATCC
The DNA here is from genome assembly GCA_965650105.1 of uncultured bacterium. Classification (GTDB taxonomy): domain Bacteria; phylum Bacteroidota; class Bacteroidia; order Chitinophagales; family Chitinophagaceae; genus Polluticoccus. The sequence goes on from CBFGNI010000091.1 coordinate 8,392, forward strand.
TGCATTTCCGTAATGCGCTTCAGTTTCAGCTTTATGTACGCCACAATTTCCTGAGTTCCCATTTTGTAAAGTTTTAAAAGTTGGTAAAGTGTACTTGCAAAAACCATGCGAGCCAACATTGCATTATTTAAATTAATATCTGTTGTTCAGTTTTGTTGAAAAAAATAAAAAATAAAAAAAATCGTGGTGCGGCATTTAGAAACTGTACACCGCCCTGGGTGGCTGTTTGAGGTGTGAAATGCTGCACCTGCCAAAATTGGGGATCATCAAAAATGAACAACACATATAAATGTTCATAAATCAATTTATAATAACAAATATACTCATTTTATTCCATAATTGCTGTTATTTATTCTTCATTATCAGTATTGAAAAATTTTGTGCTGGGGCAATAGGGGTATTTAAACAGCATGGCGTTTTATAGTTGTACTGTAAATGCAAACAATGTTATGAAACGCATACTGATAGCAGCAATAATAATGGGTACAAGCATTGCCGCGCAAGCCGAAAATTTTAAACTGGCATTTGGCGAGCCGCTGCGCAGCCAACAGCAGGAACTTAAAGTGAAGGGGCGCATGGGCTGGCTTATAAAGCAAAAGCTAAGCTTTGGCGACTATTATACTACCAAAGTGAAACGCTCGGCTATACGCAGCTGGGTAGGGGTAACGGGTTTTCCCGGCCTTATATGGACGGAGCACATGGAGGGCAAACAATCGATACACTTCAGCCTGGTGAACGGCGCTGCTGACACAAGCGATGTGATTGCCACCAGCAATGTAACCAATAACGACCTGCTGATAGGCAGCCACCCTAACCGGATACCGGGTACACTGGTATCGATCTTCAGGCAGAATGAAGTGCAGCAGAACAACCTGTCGGCGGCTATATATACAAAGCGCAATGAACTACCCTGGGAGCTGTTCCTGGATAATACGGGTGCGCAACTGCGCCGCCGCCAGGAGGCAGGCTATGTAATGCGTGGCGATGACTACTATACCATAATGCCTGTGTGGCAAGTGGAAAAGAAGAATGGCGAGCTGGCCAACCTGCCTTTTGGCAGTGCGGGCTATGAAATAATAGATAGGAACGGGAAAACGGTAGCTGCCGTATCGCTGATAGATAACGGCAAGGTGTACCTGGGCAATGGTAACGATGACGAACATTTTTTAATGGCCAATGTATGCAGTGCGTTATTGCTGCAAACCGACATTAATAATCCATAAACAGCAGGCATGTCACGGCTATGTAATAACCGGGAAACCAGCCAACTAAATTCTGCCCGATTTTCGTCTTTACTAATAACAACCATATATAGTGCTGCATAGGGTTTTGAATGATGTGGAAGCGGGAGTTATATGACAGGCAGATTACTTAATACGATAAAACTGGAACGGAACTTGCAATACATATACAGGAGCGCTTACTTAACGACCGTAACAGTGCGCGACCATATAGGGACGAAGATTTTTTAAGATTGGTTTATAAGGTTGGTTTTGTTAAAAACGCAAAAAGGCCCCTCTCTACAAGGGGCTTTTTTATTTACTGTTTTCTTCTTTAATGCCTTTGAAGAGCGCATAAATGGCCATTGCATGGCCGTGGCCCAGTTCATATTCTTCTTTCAGCCAGTTGGTGATCTCGGTAGCTTTTACACCATCTTTCAGTTGCCCTTTTTGCAGGAAGCCTTTCTTTTCAGCCAGCTTTTTAAAATCTTCAGGGCCTTTGCCTGTTTTCTCTTTTATGTTGTTGATATAAGCCTGGAACGACATAGTGATTGCTTTTTTGTTTAGAACAAAGTAAGCATGTATTGCAGAGACATAAGCGGTGTAAAAGCGAAGAAAGAGGGTGGAAACTTTACGCTTCTTCACCTGCTTCAGTAGGGTCAATATCTACTACAATATAGTAGTCGGCACCCAGCTCTTCTTTTTCTTCTTCGTCGGCAATTTGTATCTCATCAAAATCTTCTTCCTGCAAAATAAGCAGGGGTTCATCAACACCTTCCCTGAAAATATCTATTGTGTTGGTAGCCGCATTGTAAATGGCTTTGCCATCGGCTGCATATACGTCTTCGTTGCCTTCTTCATCAACTGAAATAGCAACAATAACAAATGGCGACTGGCCTAAGTGTTGGAGGTCTAAATTCATGCTGCGAAGGTA
>CBFGNI010000092.1:0-10426 GCA_965650105.1 uncultured bacterium
ATGGCACCAAAGAAAACCAGCGTGTTTGATACCAGCCGCTGGGCACTTGTGCATGCTGTTTTCCCTACGTGCATAGCAAGCATTTTCAGCTCACTGTGGCGTAGCAACTGGGTAAAAAAAGATCTGAAGCAACTGAACATAGACCTTTATCATGGCTGGAGCCACGAGATACCGGTGGGCTTACAGAACACGGGTATAAAGTCGGTAGTTACAATACACGATCTTATTTTCGAACGCTACCCGTCTCATTATAAAGCACCAGATGTGGCTATCTATCGTAAGAAGTTTAAATACTCCTGCGCGCATGCAGATAAGATCATAGCTGTAAGCGAACAAACCAAGCGCGACCTTATTGATATATATAAAGTACCCGCAGAAAAAATAGTAGTATGGTACCAGAGCTGCGATCCTATTTATGAACAGAAAGTAAGTGATGCAGAGTTGAAGCGCATCAAACAGAAATACAACCTGCCCGATCAATTCTTTTTAAGCGTAGGGTCAATAATAGAACGTAAAAACCTGCTGACAACCTGCAAGGCATTCAACCTGCTGAAAGGCAAAATGAATATACCATTGTATGTAATAGGGAAAGGGGGCGCTTACGAAGCAAAAGTGCGTGCATACATACAACAAAATGGGTTGCAGGATACTGTTCGTTTTTTTGAAGATGATGAAAATATTAAGAACGACCCTGACTATAAATCATCAGCCGATTTTCCTGCAATATATCAGCAGTCATCAGGCACGCTTTACCCATCTATATTCGAAGGATTTGGCATACCTGTAGTAGAAGCACTTTGGAGTGGCAGCCCGGTTATTACATCGAACACATCTTGCCTGCCGGAAACAGGTGGCGATGCTGCCATATTAGTAAACCCGATAAGTGAACAGGAAATTGCCGATGCCTTATACAGCATTGCAACAAACGAACAGCTACGCAAGAGTATGATAGAAAAAGGTCATAAACACGCGCAACTATTTAAAGGCAGCCTTGTTGCTAAAAATATGATGGATATATACACACAGGTAGTGTAAATTATTTGCCCTGTTCAAACTCCGGCTCTACAGCAGGTGGTATTACCAGCTTGCTACTTATGTTCGGGAAAATAGTGCGCATAGCATCCAGGTTTCTTTCAGCTATATCTATAAAGTACCAGGTAACACCTTTATCGGGCGATAATGCAATAAGTGTTGTTTGCGTGGTGAGCTTACCCTGCGGCAATTGCATAGTTAATTTCTGAGGCACGGTGCATTGCCATTCGCCCGCGGTATCTATTATATTCGATGGCTCACCCGGCCATATAGCCAATACTTTATTACCGTCATTTTCCATTCGTTCAACCTGCCCCTTCAGGTTTTCTGCCAACCTTTTCAGGCCACCGTCAGCATTGTTTACTGCCTTGGGATAGGTTGATTTTACAAATCCATCGTAATCTTTATTTACCAGTGCCGCGCCCATTTTCTTAGCTTCGGCTTTTACTTTAATTTTAGCGTCCGCTTTCGTCTGTGCCTGCGCCAGCACACTTGTGAACATTAATAACAGAGCGCCTGTAAATACTTTCATGTATATTTTTTACAACAACAAATATACATGATAAGAAATGCCAGGCATCACTTATCATGTTAAAAGAGTTAATTGTACACTACTTAGTTTTAGTTATCCACCAGGTAACGCCATGCACATCTTTCACACCGCATGCACGTCCATACTCCTGGTCGGCAGGTGGCATTATTGAAGTAGCACCCGCCTCCAATGCTTTTTTATAGGTAGCGTCAGCATCAGCAACACAAATAAACAAACCTGCCGGTTGAGGAAGAAAATCATTTGTGCCTTCAGCAAACATTACAGTGCTATCACCAATGTAAATTTCAGCATGCATAATAGTGTGCTCATCGCGCATGTGTTTCATTTTCTCAGTGGCGCCAAATACCTCTTTTGCAAATTTCAGGAAACCCGCAGCATCAGGAATAATGAGGTATGGCATCACTGTATGATAGCCTTCAGGTAATTGTAATTTTTCCATAGTTATTTATTTTAACACGAAGCTATTGTGCAATATCTGGCAGAAATAGGAAAAATCAGACATTCTTATACTTCTCTATATTCTATCCCTTCCGGCTTGCCATTAAAGTATTGTGCTGGCGTGTAACCTGAGAAGTGCTTGAAATCTTGTATGAAATGCGATTGATCATAATAACCACAGTCATATGCCAGAGCGGTGAGTGAACATTGCAGTTTACCATAATTGCCCATTACATGCTGAAACCTGGTAATGCGGCTATACATTTTGGGAGAGAAACCGGAGATCTCTTTGAATCTGCGTTGGAATTGGCGTTCTGAAAGGCAATAATCCTTTGCCAATTGTTGCACGTTTACTACACCCTTCTTTTGTATTATCTGCAGTACAGAATTGTATAATGGTATATGTACAGCATCGTTTTTTATCAACCGATTTTCTATAAATGCGGATAGTATTTGTACCCGCATTTTATTATTCACAGCCAGCATCATCTGTTCTTCAAGCTCTTTACCAGGCGCACCTAATAAAGTTTGGAGATCGGGCATCTCATCGCTTAATACATTTGCTGGCAAATTGAAAATAGCAGGTATTGCGTAAGGATACAGATATACACCAAAAATGCCGAAGTCGTCTTTAGTGATAAAACGTCTATGCTGTTGCGATTGGCCGTGCACTAATGCATATGACTGTATGCTATTACCATCCACACCCAGTTCTTCGAAGACAGCTTTGTAATGAAAGATCATTTCAGCGCAACCGTCGGCCATTGAACGATAAACGTAAGGCTCGTTATCCACCCGCTTCATTTCGAAAACCCAGAAAGAGCGAACAAAAGCGGCCAGGTGCTTAGGAGGCGGTATGGTATAGTAGGTAACCATGTAAGTTAAGTTAACGTAATTTTCGCATCATCAACCAATCCGTTTGTGCATCGCTACCCAGTTGAAAAATGTGTTCGCCAAACCGTTCAAAACCAAAGCGATGATAAAATGCTGCAGCGCGCGGGTTGTGTTCCCAAACGCCCAGCCATATTACCTCGTAATTATCAGCCTTCGCTTTTTCAATACAATGAGTCAATAACTTCTCACCAACCTTTAGACTTTGGTAATCTTTCAATACATATAGTCTTTCCAGTTCACGGCATTTGAAAGCTGAAATTTCATCGGGAGGAGTTTGTTCGCCAGTTTTAGCAAAGCCTAAGGCTTCACCTTCCTTATAGGCTATATAAAACTCAGCTTTGGGCGCCCTCATTTCATCCAGCAATTTCTCTTCTGTAAAATTGGCCTGCATATATGCTGCCATATCCTCTTCTTTGTTGTAAGCCGCAAAAGCATCGTGAAAAGTCTGCGCACCTAAAGTAGCCAGCAAAGACGCATCTGTAGTCTCGGCTTTCCTAATCAGGATATCCATACCAGCAAGCTAAATAATATCCGCCAAATGTCTTGAAATAGCTAAAATTTTAGTAATTTTAGAGTTAGCCATCGTTAAAATTTTTATTAGAAAAATCACGTTCTTAGAACGGGGCGTGATTTGCTTTTATAATATTCTTAAGAATGTTTTTAAAAAATACCCTGACGCTTTTTTTAGTGTTTTCATTTTTGCTACCCCACACAGCTAAAGCCCAAAGCTTTCAACGTATTATCCATACCACCGGCACACAATCAGTAGCCGGGGTTGATGTAACAGTGATACCTAAAAACGGTGCATGTGTTTACAATGGCTGCAACACGGGGCCATATTACATTGGCTGTTCGGGCCTATCTAATGGTTATCTCTATCGTTTTAAATCGGCGGTAATGCCCCCGGTTAATGTAACAAATATACGCGTTCACCTTACCAATGTGAATAATGGTGAGCTGATCAGTTTCTATGTAAACGGTATTTTTTTCCCTATCTCACAATCAGACCTTAGTGTATATAATGGCACCTGTATATTACCTGTTTCAGATGCTATAGGCGGTAAAGTAGGCGCCTTTCAATCCAACAGTGCCGCTATTGTCGATATCAAATCAACAACAACTATCGATTCAATTTATGTATTGCATGAAAATGGTTTGTATAGCGGCACACACTACACATTCGAATTCCAGTCTGATCCACGCGTTTCGTTAGTAGTACCGCTTACTGATTCCGTTTTGTGCATTGGTGATACTATAAACGTACCATACTACACTACTACTGCTTTTAATGGCGACAATGCATTTAATGTTGAACTATCGAATGCAAGAGGCAGTTTTGACAATCCCGTTGTTATCGGCACTACTTATTCTTCATCATCGGGGCATGTATCGGCCATAATACCCAGCACTACCCCTCGTGGCACCGGCTACAGAATACGTATCAGATCTACTTCGCCAACACTTATTACCGAAGACAATGGCAAAGATTTAGGCATATACCCTTTCCCGGTAGTGAATGGGACCAGCAACAGCCCTATTTGTATAGGAGATGCATTGAAGCTAAGTGCCACAGCCGATGACGGCTCCACTTTTACATGGCAAGGCCCGTCTGGTTTCACTGCTAATAAAGCAAACCCTGTGATTAACCCTATGACAGCAGAGTACGGAGGAATGTTCACCGTAAGCGCCAGCCTTTTCGGTTGCGTAACGAAGGATACCGTCAAAGTATCTATCAAACCTACCCCCGATGTAAAAGACGCAACGAATAATGGCCCGATATGCGAAGGCGAAACTTTGGTGATTTCTGCTAAAACGAGCTTCCCAGGCGCTACCTTAACCTGGACGGGCCCCGCATTAACCCAACAGGAGGGGGTTACATTAACATTAACCCTGCTAAAGCTTCCAACAAAGGCACCTACAAAGTATATGCTACTTTGGATGGCTGTAAGTCGGAACCCATATCTACAGATGCTGATGTAAAACCCTTACCGGTAAAACCGTATGCCCAGAATAACGGCCCCCTAAGGGTGGGTGATGAAATTAAACTTTCAGGTGGCAGTGCTACACCAAACGCTACCTATTTATGGACCGGACCCGATGGATTTACGGCTACACAAGCCGACACATCGGGCGGTGCTGCATACGACAGACCTGATAATAATTATACACTTACCGTAACTATAGATGGCTGCAGCTTATCAGTAACTACAACCGTAGGTGTGATAGCGGAACAATTGCAAGAGATATATCCTAACCCTACGAATGGGGTGCTGAACATTAAACTAAACCTCGCTAAAAGTGATTCTAAGAAAATACCTATTAGTATCATAAACCACGCAGGGCAGGTAGTACAACGCGAAGAAGGTGAGGCAAAATTTGGCGCAATGAGAAAAACCATCACACTGCACGAAGGCTTGATACCAGGAATATATCTGCTACGTATGGCAGTTGATAAGAAGACCACAGATATCAAATTCTTCTACAACGGCAAATAACCTGCACTAAAGAATATCTTTAAATACAAAAGCGCCCGTTAAGGCGCTTTTGTATTTATCCTATTTGAGGCAATTAATTTATTATACCTGCTTCAATTCACTGGCCAGATCCTGCAACACTTTCTTAGCATCGCCAAACAGCATAGAAGTTTTTGGCTTAAAGAATAACTCGTTCTCGATGCCCGCATAACCGGGCTTCATACTGCGCTTGTTCACTATCACATGTTCCGCTCTTTCTACCTCAAGTATAGGCATGCCGTATATCGGGCTTGACGGATCTTCTTTTGCCGCCGGGTTTACAACATCGTTAGCACCCAGTATCAATACAACATTTGTAGTACCCATCTGGTCGTTAGCATCTTCCATCTCCAAAAGCTTTTCATAAGGCACATCAGCTTCTGCCAATAGTACGTTCATGTGGCCGGGCATACGGCCCGCTACAGGGTGGATACCATAAAATACTTCCACACCTTTATCTTCCAGTATTTTCTCCAATTCGTGACAGGCGTGCTGTGCCTGCGCTACTGCTAAACCATAACCCGGAATGATTATTACCTTCTGTGCATAAGCCATCAGCACTGCCGTATCGTTCAATGATATTTCCTTATAGTTACCTTGTTCCTTCGCGGCACCACCTACACTCGTTTTAGCACCACCAAACGAGCCTATCAATACATTCTTCAAGGAGCGGTTCATTGCTTTACACATCAGTATGGTAAGTATGGTACCTGCAGAGCCGACCAATATACCGCCTGTAAGCATTACGGGATTGTTGTAAAGAAAACCACCAAATGCAGCCGCTACACCCGTAAAAGAGTTAAGTAACGATATAACTACCGGCATATCAGCGCCGCCTATAGGCAACACGAAAAATATACCATACAGCAGCGACAAACATAAAACAGTATAGAACAAACCTACAGTACTAACAGGCCTCGCTAACATTATGTAGCAGGTAATAGCTGTTATTACACCCAGCAATACGAGGTTGAATATATGCTGGCCATTGAAGGAAAAATCTTTGATCTTGCCATTCAGCTTGCCCCATGCTATAATACTACCTGCAAACGACACACTACCAATGATCATTCCCAAAATAATAGTGATAAGCAAAGGCCCTGCTAAGCCGCTGAATGCGGCACCGCCGGCTTCTTCATATAGTTCGGGGGTCATGTCTGCGGTATGGTGCCTGAATTCAATGATTGAAATTAGCATAGCACAAGCCCCACCCATACCATTAAACATACTCACCATCTCGGGCATGGCCGTCATTTGCACTTTCTTCGCGGCAAGTGTGCCTACTACTGTTCCTAGTATCAGCCCGCCAAATATCCAGCCATAGTTACCAAGCGGCGAGCCGTCTTCACCACGGTACAGGAATATAGTTGCCAGTATAGCAATGCTCATACCCGCTGCTGCTACAAGGTTGCCCTTGCGTGCGGTATCGGGGTGCGACAACATCTTAAGACCAACAATAAATGTTACGGAACCTATCAGGTAGCTAAGCAATAATATGGTTTGTTCCATAAATGTTTTTAAGCTGTGTTGATTAGAATTTTATGTCGTTATTATTTCTTCTTTTTCTTGCTAAACATCTCCAGCATACGGTCGGTAACCACAAAACCACCTACCACGTTCAGTGTGCCCAACACTACTGCAAGAAAGCCCAATACCAGTGCCAGGTAATCATCCTGTGGTGCCTGCCCCATTACAATAATGGCACCAATGATAACCACACCATGTATTGCGTTGGCACCACTCATAAGCGGCGTATGCAATACCGATGGCACGCGCGATATCACTTCGATGCCTAAGAAAATAGAAAGGATAACTATGGTCAGCAACCTGTACGTTGCTTCGTCGGAAAATAAGTCAGTTATATAACCCATGTTGTACAATTATGCTTGTGAGGTTTGAGGTAATAATGCCTGTACCCTGTCGTTTACAATTTTACCATCGTACGCAATACAGGTGCCTTGTACCAGGTCATCGGCAAAATTCAGGTTCATATTACCATCCTTGTCTATTATCAGCTTCAGGAAGTTCAATACGTTTTTGCTGTACATTTTACTGGCATCGGCCGGCATAGTAGCGGGCAGGGCTGAATTACCTATAATAGCCACCCCATTATGATGAACTGTCTCTGCATCTTTGGTCAATTCAGTATTGCCACCTGTTACCGAAGCAAGATCGATGATAACCGAGCCCGCACGCATATCTTCTATCATTTGCCTGGTGATAAGAACAGGCGCTTTTCTGCCGGGTATTTGCGCAGTGGTTATTATGATATCTGCTTTTTTTGCGTGTTCGTGTATTTTGTCTTTTTGCCTTTTCTGAAAGTCTTCGCTTTGTTCTACTGCGTAGCCCCCGGCTTTCGATGCATCTGCCGCACCTTCTACTTCCACAAACTTGGCACCCAGGCTCATTACTTCCTCTTTTACTGCCGGGCGCGTATCGAATACCTCTACTACTGCGCCTAGCCTACGTGCGGTTGCTATAGCCTGCAAGCCTGCCACGCCCGCACCTAATATCAAAACTTTTGCAGGTGCAATACTGCCTGCTGCGGTCATGAACATAGGGAAGTAACGGCTATACTGGTACGCAGCCAGCAATACAGCTTTGTAACCTGCAATATTTGCCTGAGAGCTCAGTACGTCCATTGCTTGCGCACGGGTAGTACGCGGTATGGTATCGAGGCTGAATACAGAAATACCCATATCGGCCCACTGCTGCATAATACTTGTATTAAACAACGGCTGGTACACACCCAATACTGCTTTCCCTTTATTTAAAGAGGGCAGGTTAGCAGCATGAATAGTTAGTATAAGATCGGCACTTTCAGCAATTGTATTACGGTCTTTAATAACAGCCCCTGCATCGGTAAATGCTTTATCGTAATGAAAAGCCCTATCACCAGCTCCTGTTTCTACCCATACCGTAACATTCATTTTTGTCAGCGCAACTACCACTTCAGGAACGAGTGACACCCTTGTTTCAGGCGCTTGTTCTTTCAATACACCAATGACCATAGGAAAAATCGAATTCGTTTATAATTATTGAAAAATAGTCGTTTTAAGGCGAAAGTCAAAATAACAAGCTATTAAGTAAATGGTTTGTGTACACTGCTTTTTTGAATTTTACATTTTGCCTTTTTACTTAACTGTATCTTTGCGCCCTATGCATTATGTTTCTGCGGAAGGTATCAGTAAATCATTCGGAATAAAGCCATTATTTGATAAAATCTCTTTTCATATCAGTGAAGGGGATAAAATAGCACTGGTAGCAAAAAACGGTAGCGGCAAATCTACCTTATTAAGAATATTAGCCGGGCAGGATAAGCCTGATGAAGGCACTGTATGGATACACAAGGATGTAACTGTCGCTTTATTTGAGCAGGATCCTCAATTTGATGAATCATTATCGGTACTGGATAACATCTTCCATTACAAGCACCCAGTAGCTGAAGCCCTGCGCAACTACGAGCTATTATTAGACGCTGAAGACCAGGAAAGCATCGACCCTATGGATCTTGCCCATGCGTTAGGTAGAATAGACGAGCTGAATGCCTGGGATTTTGAAGCCAAAGTGAAGCAGATACTGGGGAAGCTGAATATCCATCATCTCGATCAGAATATCAACACTTTATCAGGCGGACAACGCAAAAGAGTAGCCCTGGCACAAACGCTTATTGATATAGGCTTTGAGCATAAACACGTACTGCTGATAATGGATGAACCTACCAACCACCTGGATGTGGAAATGGTAGAATGGCTGGAGCACTACCTGAACCAGGAAAAAGTGACCCTGCTGATGGTAACCCACGACCGCTATTTCCTGGATGCTGTCTGCAATGAAATATGGGAACTGGATGGCAGCACTTTGTATGAATACAAAGGCGACTACGAACAGTATATAGAACGCAAAGCCGCACGTATAGAAAGCCAGCAAGCTAGTATTGATAAGGCCAAGAACGAATACCGTAAAGAACTGGAGTGGATGCGCAAGCAGCCTAAAGCCCGTAGCACCAAGGCCCGTAGTCGTATTGATAATTTTTATGATGTTGAAGCACGTGCCAAGCAACGAATAGAGGATAACAAGGTAGAGCTACAAATGAAGATGAACCGCTTAGGCGGTAAAATAGCCGAACTGAAAAAAGTATATAAAAGCTTCGGTGAAAAAGTATTACTGAAAGGCTTCGATTATACATTTAAAAAAGGCGACCGTATAGGTATTGTAGGTAAGAATGGCGCGGGTAAATCTACCTTCCTGCAAATGCTGCAAGGATTAGAACCTGCCGATAGTGGCAAGATAAACATTGGCGATACGGTTGTATTTGGCAATTTCTCGCAGCAAGGACTGGAGATAAAGGATGATATGCGGGTGATTGAATATGTGAAAAATATTGCCGAAAACTTTCCCCTGGCCAATGGTGGTTCTTTGAGCGCAGCTCAGTTTTTGCAATTATTCCTTTTTACCCCAGAGCAACAATACACCTATCTATCAAAGCTGAGTGGTGGGGAGAAGAAGCGGTTGCAACTACTTTCCATACTCTTTCGCAGCCCCAACTTCCTGATACTGGATGAACCTACCAACGATCTTGACCTGCCAACACTTGGCGTATTGGAGAACTTCTTAAGCGAATACCAGGGTTGCCTGCTTATTGTATCGCACGACAGGTATTTTATGGACAGGCTGGTTGACCACCTTTTTGTATTTGAAGGCGATGGATACGTTCGCGATTTTCCCGGCCACTATTCCGATTACCGTATATGGCTAAAAGATAATGAACGCAAGCCGTTAACTGTAGTGCAGGAAACTACCCCGGAGAGTACACAACAACCAACTATACCTACCGCACCGACAAAAGAAAAAAGAAAGCCCTCTTTCAACGAAAAGCGCGAGTTTGAACTATTGGAAAAAGAAATGCCTGCTCTTGAAAAAGAGAAAGAAGAGATAACAGCGAAAATGAGCAATGGCAATATAGCTTATGATGAGCTGCAACAACTAAGCGACC
>CBFGNI010000093.1:0-10033 GCA_965650105.1 uncultured bacterium
ACGACCTGTATGCCAAGGAAGACTTACCGAAGAAGACGGATTGAAAGCAGGCGAGCTGGAAGGATTATTTGCCGAAATGGATGGCTGGAACGCTGAAAGCGATGCCGCTACCATGCTGAGCAACCTGGGTATAAAAGAAGAATTTCATACAAAACTGCTGAAAGAGCTGGATGGTAACCAGAAAGTACGTGTGCTATTGGCGCAGGCGCTGTTTGGTAACCCCGATATCCTGCTGTTGGATGAACCTACCAACGATCTGGATCTGGAAACGATAGCATGGCTGGAAAACTTCCTTGCCGATTACGATAAGGTAGTATTGGTCGTATCGCACGATCGTCACTTCCTAGATACCGTATGTACGCACGTTGCTGATATTGACTTTGGCAAGATCTCAATATTCACCGGTAACTATTCATTCTGGTACGAGTCGAGCCAACTGTTGCTGAAACAACGTACCGATTCGAACAAGAAAGCTGAAGATAAAATAGCGGAACTGAAAGAGTTCATCGCCCGTTTCTCGGCCAATGCCTCTAAATCGAAACAAGCTACCAGCCGTAAAAAAGCTTTGGATAAGATAAAGCTGGATGATATGGTTGCATCGAACCGTAAATACCCGGCTATCTTGTTCAATAACCAGGTACGCGATGCCGGCGACCAGATAATTGAAGTAAAAGGGTTAGGCAAAAAACTGAACGGCGAGCAAATGTTCAAAGACATTAGTTTCGACCTGAAACGTGGCCAGAAAGTGGCTATACTTTCTGAAAATGGCCTGGCAACAACCGCGTTCTATAAAATATTAGCAGGCGAGGATACTGATTTTGAAGGTAGCTACAAATGGGGGGTAACCATTACACCTACATACCTGCCTGCCGATAATACCGAATATTTTGAAGGTAAAAACCTGAACCTGATCGACTGGTTACGCCAATACTCGGAAGAAAAAGATGAAACCTTTATCCGTGGCTTCCTTGGCCGTATGTTGTTCTCAGGCGAAGAAACGCTGAAAAACTGTAGCGTGCTGAGCGGTGGTGAAAAAATGCGTTGCATGATAAGCCGCATGATGATGCTGAAAGGCAATGTGCTGCTATTCGATGAACCAACCAACCACCTTGACCTGGAAAGTATCACCGCCCTAAACAACGGTATGAAAGACTTCAAGGGAACAATACTGTTTACCACACGAGATCATGAGCTGGCGCAAACCGTAGCCGACAGGGTACTGGAGCTAACACCAAGCGGGCTTATAGATAGGGAAATGAGTTTTGATGAGTACAGGGCAGATGAAAGGGTTAAAGCCTTAAAGGCTGAGATGTATGGCGAACTGGTATAAAAAATGTTAATAAGTTAACCCGATTATTTTTGCCTTTTCATACAGTTTGAATTATATTTACATATCTGACCGTTTAATGACAAACGAGGTTATTTTATAATTCAATTGATAGGATTCTGCGTATGAAGCTAATGTGAGGTATCAAAATAAAGGGATAACAGTTATACAATTTTTAAACATCTGCCGTTATGAAAAACTACCAAAATCAATTGGATAGGTTTAGTGACATCGCTAAGCAGCTAGTGGATAATCACTCTGCAGATATGTTCAATGTAAGCCGTGCGGCCACCAATGCTCCTGAAGGTAATCCTTATGCTGCCTACAGCAATCATCTCGATCTGTTAGGAAAAGAATTGGACGAACACGCACAGCAATTTGCACAGAAGGTCAGCGATGATAAATTGAAGACTGACATATGGGGGGTATGCAAAAAATACCTGGATCAGTTCGTGAAGAGGAACCAGCCAAGTGAAGACAACTATTAAGAGAAATCAATTACAAGTTCATTAGCGATCTCAGATAGGTCGCTATTTTTTAAACCATAATTTCTATTTAACATAATATAAATTATAGAACAAAATAATAAAAATGAATTCTTAGATTTGGGGCATGACTGATAGAAAACCATTTACATTAGATGAGGCAATTGAGATAGCTGAGGACTTCGAAGACCTGGTAGACAGTGAGTTAGGTAGCATGCCTCCCATAGATTACGTAGCGGTTGGCCCTGCATACCTGGAACTTGATAATGACTACATAGCTACCATAAAACAGAACTCGGGTATTGATGGCTATCAATATATGCACTCATCCAACCTGTACGATGTCTATGCTATATGGATAAATGATGACTCAGGCAATGGAGAGACTTTAGATATCCGAAGCCTTGCCCAGGAAAATGGTATTCAATACAACTTTCCGGCTTAGCTCTTTGACATATTGATTAGCTCCACTCAGTCTGAAGTTTGCTGAGATTCTTATATAGACCATCCTCAACAGCCAGCAACTCCTGATGGGTGCCAGATTCACGGACCACACCATGTTCCAATACCACGATCTTATCGGCATTGCGGATGGTTGACAACCTGTGGGCAATAACAAATGAAGTGCGGTTCTTCATAAGATTATACAGCGCTTCCTGCACCAGTGCCTCAGATTCTGAATCGAGCGAGCTTGTAGCCTCGTCCAATATAAGGATAGCTGGATCCTTCAAAATGGCCCTGGCAATAGCTATACGCTGGCGTTGGCCACCCGATAGTTTGATACCACGTTCACCTACAACTGTATCGTAACCTTCAGGGAAGGTAACTATAAAGTTGTGGGCATTGGCTTTACGGGCTGCTTGTTCAATCTCATCTTGCGTAGCATCAGGTTTGCCATAAGCTATATTCTCGCGTATAGTTCCGCCAAAAAGCATAACATCCTGTGGTACCAGGGCCATTTGCTTCCTGAGTTGCGATAATGGTATCTGGCTGGCATCTTTACCATCAAATAGTAGATGACCACCTTCAGGATCGTAGAAGCGTAATAATATAGATACTAATGTACTCTTGCCGGCGCCACTTGGGCCAACTATAGCTATCTGCTCACCGGGCTTGGCTTCTATATTAATATCTTTCAATACATTTATTTCTTTACGTGTTGGGTAGCTAAAGGCTATATGCGACAATTTGACATGGCCATTTAGCTTGAAGTTGTTATCGAGGTGTGTTTCTTTAATCGATACATTTTCAGACTCTTCTTTCAAAATTTCACGTATGCGCTGTGTAGCACCTAAAGTTTTTTGGAGCTGGCTATACAGATCAGCGAAACCAGCCATTGTTCCACCCACAAATGCTGTATAAACGACGAATGCTGTCAAATCACCGAAGGATAATTGACCCGTTTGCATGAGCCCGGCACCATACCAAACCACCAAAACGATGGCTCCAAAAACACTAAACAACAAGAACGATACAAAGAACCCACGGAACTGACCATTCTTCACAGCCATCTTTACTACCTCATTTATGCTCTTTGTATAGCGGTTGACTTCATACCACTCATTAGAAAAAGACTTAACATTACTAATACCCTGTAAAGTTTCCTGAACTATGGTACCTGAATCCGCAAGCTTATCCTGGGCATCCCTGGATACTTTCCTTATACGTTTACTGAATATTACTGCAATAATGATGATGACCGGCACTACCGATAACATCAATAAAGTAAGCTTAGGTGATATATAAAAAATAAGACATAGGCCAATTATAAGTACCAGCACCCCCCTTAGCAATTCAGCCAAAACCGTGGTTACCGCATCTTGTATTTGTGATACATCGGCACTAATGCGGCTCGATAACTCACCTACACGCCTTTGGGCAAAAAAGTCCATAGGCATAGTGATCATCTTGCTATATATATCTTTCCTTAGATCGGCCAGGGCATGCTCCCCTACTGATGTAAACAGATATACACGCATGAAAGAAATTACCATTTGCAGTGTAAGCAAACCCATCATAGCCAAAGCTATTTGGGTAGGCGTAATGGTGGCTATTCCTTTGCTTAAGTCGTGAGCACTATCTATCAACTTCTTTAACAGGTAAGGGAAAGCCATAGTTGTACCGCCCGACAAAGCAATAAATACCAAACCCATAATGAATTTGGTGCGGTAAGGCTTAACATACTTGAATATCATCAAGCCTTCCTTAATATTCTCTTTATTGATCTTTACTTTAGGCAGTTCAGCTTCAGAGCTGCCATTGCTGTGCGGATTAGGACGGGCCATGTTTCTATGTTTCTAAAACTGTAAGATGGGCAAAGGTACGGCGATACCCCACCCTCAACAAACAATTTCGGTGAATATAGCTTCTTTATCGGTGATTATAGCCTCGTCCAATTCAGTCAATTATAGCAAACTCAGTAATGTGTTCTTTTATATAAACCACGATCTTGTTAACTGTATCGTCATCAGCTTTTCTAAACCTGTCATCTATGATCTCGAATTCTTTTAATTCATCGTACAACCTGGCAAATTCTTCTACCGAGGTTTGCTTATCCAGCAACTCCCTGTTTAGCACATATACCTTCAAGGCATCATCTATTACTTGTGCCATATCGGTAGCACCAATCATATTCAGCCAACCGGGCATATCGGGCAAAAGGCCTAAATAACCATTTTGTATTAATTGTATAAAACCACCCAGCTGCACTTGCATACGCACATAGTCGTAAGATATAAGTAACTGCTGCCCTTCTGAAAGCTCATCCAGGAAATTGAAATCTTGTCTTTTATATAGTTCCTGATGCAATGGTGCTGATAACAGCTCATACAAATCAAAAATCCGTTCAGAGCTTTGTCGTTCGTCATACTCCGTAGCTGATATATGTGGAAGAAATTTATTGCTCATCAAGGTGCAATTTATAAAAACGCTTATTAAAACCATTCCTACCTTTACCATTATGAAAAAGATAAAAGACATCTTTTCTAAACAAGCTGACAGTTACGCAAGCTTCAGACCGGTATATCCTGATGCGCTGTTTGATTACTTATACAGTATTACTAATAATTTTGATGCAGCCTGGGATTGCGGTACAGGCAACGGGCAAGTAGCAACAAAACTAAGTGAACGCTTTAAGCAGGTACAGGCAACCGATATAAGCCAGAGCCAGATAGATAAAGCCCCTCATAAACACAATATTACTTACCGCACAGCAAGAGCTGAGGACACGCCTTTTGAAGACAACAACTTCGACCTGATAACTGTTGGCACAGCACTACATTGGTTCGATTTTGACGCCTTTTATAAAGAACTGAACCGTGTGGCTAAAAATGGTGCACATATTGCCGCATGGGCCTATGCCCCTTTCAGGACTGACACCAATATCGATGCCATTCTTGATGACTTCTATTTTAATATAATACACGACTATTGGGATGCCGAGCGTA
The DNA here is from genome assembly GCA_965650105.1 of uncultured bacterium. GTDB lineage: Bacteria > Bacteroidota > Bacteroidia > Chitinophagales > Chitinophagaceae > Polluticoccus. Next base: position 5,259 of record CBFGNI010000093.1, read on the forward strand.
AATATGTAGATGAAGCATATAAGACTATCCCCTTCCCATTAAAAGAATTGACGCCACCAAATCTTGAAATAAAAGCCAGCTGGACCCGTGATCACTTTACCGGCTTTCTAAATTCATGGAGCAGCGTACAGCATTATATTAATAAGAACGGCACCAACCCGGTTGCATTGATACAGGACCGGCTTAATGAATACTGGCCCGATGGCGTAGTGAAAGAAGTAACTTTCCCTTTATTTATAAGGGTTGGGCAAATAGTAAAATAACTGCGGTTTCACACTTGATATAAGTTTAGTAATTTTCGCCCATGGAAAAGAAAGAAAGGCCCCCTGTTTACTATAGCGAATACCTGCAACTGGATAAAATACTGGATGCACAAGCACCTGAAAGTGATAAAGAAGGCATACGTGCCAACGATGAAATGCTCTTTATCGTTATACACCAGGCTTATGAGCTTTGGTTCAAGCAAATACTTTTCGAACTGAATGTAGTACGCGACGTTTTTAAACAAGAAAGTATCCCTAACAACTCACCCGATATTTACAATTCGGTACACCGCGTAAAAAGGGTATGCCGCATTCTGGAACTTATAGTTATGCAGATGGGCGTTATTGAAACAATGACCCCACTCGACTTTCTCGATTTCCGCGATCTGTTAAGGCCTGCATCCGGCTTCCAAAGCATACAATTTAAAATGATAGAGGCTACACTAGGCCTAAACTATGCCGACCGCCACGGGAAGAATTACTACCTGTCTCAACTAAATGAAAAAGACATACAACGTGTAAAAGAGGCTGAGTCGCAAGAATCGATCCTGGTACTTATTAACCGTTGGCTGGAACGTATGCCTTTTATAAAAGACTATTGGGGTGATGATGGCAAGAGCTTCTGGCAAACTTACCGCCAGGCTTATACCGATAGCCTGCAAGAGGGTGAACGACAAAACCTGGAAGCATTCGATACCCTGTTCATGGACGATGCCAATTACGATACTACACGCAGGCTAAGTGCTGAAGCAAACAGGAGTGCACTGTTTATAATGCTGTACCGCGACTACCCTATGCTGCACCTGCCATACGAACTGGTGAGCAGCCTGCTGGAAATAGATGAACAACTGGCGATGTGGCGCTACAGGCACATACATATGGTACAGCGCACCATTGGAAAGCGTGTAGGTACCGGCGGTAGCACGGGCGCCGCTTATTTGCGCGGCGCCGCTGAAAGCCATGCTATATTTAAAGAAATAGCCGAGCTGACATCTTTCCTGATACCGAGACATCTTTTACCCACGCTACCTGAAAAATTGGTACAAGGCTTAGGTTATAACTAATAGCGATACAATATAAATGGCATTTGCTGTAGAGATAGACGGACTGAAAAAACAGTTCAGAGATTCCTTTGAACCTGCGTTAGATGGGTTAACACTACGCGTAGAAGAAAAGCAGGTAATAGGCTTGCTGGGCCCAAACGGTGCAGGTAAAACTACCACTATCAATATATTGTGCGGGCTGGTATCGCCCGATGGCGGTACTGCAAAAATATTTGAAAGAGATTGCACTAAAGAACAAACCTACCTGCGCAATATTGTAGGAGTAGTACCACAGCGCATTGCCTTATTTACACACCTTACTGCCTGGGAGAACTTCAAATATATTGGCAGACTGTATGGATTGCGTGAAGAGACAATAAAGGAACGCACACAACAATTGCTGGAAAGACTTGGACTAGAGAAACATGCCGATAAACGCATTGGTACATTCAGCGGAGGTATGAAACGCAGGGCAAATATCATTGCATCTATATTGCACCACCCAAGGTTAATAATATTAGATGAACCTACTGCAGGGGTAGATGTACAGTCGCGCGCACTGATATTAGAATTCCTTGCTGAATACCGGGCGTTAGGTAAAACAATATTATATACATCGCACATGATGGAAGAAGCTGAACAACTTTGCGATGAAGTAGTGATAATTGATGAAGGGAAGTTTGTAATAAGCGGCACGCCTACCGAATTGATAAAACACACTGCGAATTGCGAAAAACTGGAAGATGTATTTCTTCATTATACCGGGCATACTTTAAGAGACTAATAAGTGAAGAAAATATACGCTACCATAATAAAAGAGTGGATACTGCTAAAGCGGGATATGGGTGGCTTTATGTTGCTATTCATAATGCCTGCTATACTAATAGTAGTAATGGCATTGGTACAGGATGCGCCATTCAAAGACTACCAGGAAATGCATTTCGACCTTTTATTGGCAGATAACGACCATGGCAGCCTGGCAAAAGAGATAAAAGAAGGCCTGCAACAAAGTAAAAATTTTACAGTAATAGACAGTATAGATGGCAAGCCACTTACCACTGAAAAACTACAGGAACTACTAAAAGAAGGAACATATAGGGTTGGCATATCGATACCCAAAGGAGCCACAGCAGAGGTGGTGAATGCAGCGAACATTATAGCTAACAGTATTGCAAAAAAAATAGGCATAGGCACCCTGCCCCACCGTGAAATACGCGATAATGCATACATCCGCATGTACTTCGACCCGGCTACCAAACCTACATTCAGGGCGTCCATCAGCAATGCGCTGGATAAATATATCACCTATTCATGCAGTAACATGCTGGTTGCGCGTCTATCCAAAATGGGAGGTGAATCAGAAGATGATACAACAGAGCAGCAAGATTTCAAACAGGTATTCAAAGGCATAGGGGTTAGAGAAGAAGCATTGGCAGGGAAGGAATATTTACACTCCATCAATTCGGTACAGCACAATGTGCCCGCCTGGGCTATATTCGGCATGTTCTTTATCGTAATACCTATTATATCGCATGTAATAAGAGAGCGTGAAGAAGGTAGCTCACTGAGGGTACAGATAATACCCGGCACGCAACGTTTTGTTACTATCGGGAAGATCTTATTCAATACCTTTTTGTGTTCAATGCAGTTTGCATGTATGATATGCATAGGTATATGGGTAATTCCTTACCTGGGATTACCTGCGCTACAATTAGGTGCGCACGCCTGGGTATTGATACCTGTAACATTATTCATTGGCTTTGCAGCTACATCATTTGGCTATTTTGCTGCAGCCATATTCAAGACCATTAACCAGGCATTGCCTTTTGCATCTATCATCATTGTTATATTTTCTGCATTGGGCGGTATATGGATACCGATAGAACTAATGCCCGGCATGATGCAGAAGGTTGCTATGATATCGCCCATGCACTGGAGCCTGGATGCTATTAACCAGATAATACTGCGTAATGGCAGTTTTAAAGACGTGGTACCTCATATCATTATACTATGGCTATTTGGCACAGTGCTATGGGTGGTTAGCATGATGATCAATAGCCGCAGAGACCATTCCTTCTAAGCGTTCTTCCTTAATACAAATATCAGGTTGGCAGTGCGTTTGCTGTTATCTATTATTTGTAAGCTCATGTTATGCTTTGCAGCAATTGCCTCAATATCCGATTGTCTGATATAATGCAGATCGTTAGCAGTTTTATTGAAGCCGAATATTTTGGTTGATAATAGCTCGGTAAGTTTAGTGCCTTTTATACGCTGTTGCAGCTCAGCAACACCATCGCGAATGATGAGCGTACCACCAGGGTTCAAAGCAGCGATGGCCTTTTCTATCAATTCATTTTGCTTTTCAGGTAAAAGATAGTGCAGTACATCGCTTATGATAACCCCATCGCACTTATCCAATTGTACCTGTGTTAAATCACCTTGTTTAAAGCATATATGCTCATCGCGCATAAAATTATGCTGTGCTGTTTCTATCTTATCTTCATCGTAATCGATACCAATAAACTCACGTTTGGGAGCCGACCAGTGCAGCATGTAGGTCATGAAACCATAGCCACAACCCAGGTCGTAGAACTTACCTTCGCGTGGTAACAAGTCATGAAAAGGCTGGTAATAGTTTTCCAATTTGATTTTTATTCTGCAATACCATTCCAGCACCGGGCCTTTATATGTATAACTGCGTAGCAACTGTTCTTTATAATATACAGGCTGTTCTATACCTTGTTTTATTTGCGCATATTCGTTGCGCATCCACCTGCTGATAAGTTTTGTACGTTCACTATACGTAGTACCGTATTGTGTGTCGGTGAGTTTGATGCGCGGATAGATATGCACCGATGCGTGCCCGTCTTTCAGTAACCAGTCACCTTTTTGCATGCAGTATTGTACCCCGTGTAGAATGACAGGAACAATATCCAGTTTTAATTTTTCTGCAATGAAGAAAGCCCCCTTGTGAAAACGTTTCATATTATCATCATAAGAACGGGTTCCTTCGGGGAAAACCATTATTGAATAGCCGCGATTGACTAAATCCTGCAATGGCTCAATACTATCTTCTGCGCCATCAGCTACAGGATAATATTCAGCCATACGTACGACCGCACCAAAAACCGGTGACTTCCATACCCAGCGATTGGTCATGAGTACCAGTTTAGGATGCAGCATTGTTGTGATCAGTATATCTAAAAAAGAGCCATGATTAGCAATGTACACAGCAGGTTTCTGAAAGTCTTCACCAGAAAGATTATATACTTTCTTGGTAAGGTTGCTCATAATATACATCATGCTCCATGTGTACCTGCTCACCCATGCATGGAACCAATACCTGGCTTTCTTTTTATTGAATGGCCATAACTTAGTGAGTATAACACCAAGTATTGTAAGTACCATAGAACCCGTAAAGAAATACGCAAAGGCAAAAACAGATTTACTAAAACTCCATAGCGTAAAT
>CBFGNI010000094.1:0-10027 GCA_965650105.1 uncultured bacterium
GAAATCTTGTTGCTGAGTTACATCATTAGAAAAAGAAAGCAGCCAGCCAAAACACGCTAATGTTAAATGGAGCGCTATGAAGTAAAGCGCTTGAGTAAGAGCACTTCTGTTTTTAATAACTCCTGTAACGACACATATCAAAGCGGTGATTACCCCAACAGTAATTACTACATTATTCTGAATTGCTGCAATACTATACAACGCTATGCCCGCGATAAGCGGCAACAGCAGCCTAAAGAAAGGTGCAGTTTCCCAGAAATATGTTTCTTTTAGCGGCCAGCGTTTCATCCCGGCTTCAAAATAGCATTTATTGCACTATCAGGGAAGTGCAGGTGTGCCAGATAATTCATTGAGCCTTGTACGTGCTATTTGCACATAGGTGCTACCAGGATAGTCAATTATGAGTTGCTCATAAGATTTTTTTGCATCCTCATTCTGGTGCAGATATGCTTGGTAAATTTCACCTGAACGAAATACAGCATCGTCGCCTAACACGTCTTTGCCAAACTTCTCCTGTATCTCTTTCAGGTAAGTAAGCGCCTTTGGATATTCTCTATGTTTCACAGCCAATTTCGCTTTCTGCATTAGTATATCATCTTTTAAGGGATGTTCCGGGAAGGCAGTCATAATACTGTCTAATAAGATTCCAGCCTCTTCATCTTTATTTTGAAACAGCAACAGATCGGCATGTGCGAACCTTCGGATGGGAACATAGTTACTGTCTTCTGTAATGTTCTCTGTTATCAACACAGATAAATACAAGGCATCGTTGGCTATCAGTTCAGATGTTGAGGCCTTTAGTACATTCAACTGATCCTGGGCCCATTCAAAATCGCCACGGTAATATGCCAGTTTAGCATTTCTGAAACGGGCTTCCTCACCCAAAACATCTTCTTTAAATGCTTTATCTACCTGACTGTATGTTAGTGAAGCGTCCCATACCTTACCTGCTAATATATAATAGTCGCCCAACTGCAATTTAGTTTCGCCGGTAAAGGCTTTAGGATTCCCCGGCTGGTCAATAACTCTCTTCAGCACTTCAATTGCCTGTTCGGCCTTATCGGCATAAATGGCAAGTAGCATGGCGTAATCACGTACTGTCTGGGTCACATAATAATGTGGATACATTTGCAGAAATTGCGCATACTCTTTTTCAAGTGTTGCAACCGTTTCTTTTTTATGAGCGGGGTCATCCTGCAATTGTCTGAACCGCACATTCAACATTTCGGCCAATGCAATACTGTAATATGGCAGTGCATCTCCTTTATTAACTATAGCCTGGTAGGCTTTTATTGCATATTCATTCGCATTTTCTTTTGTTGCGTAACGTGCGAATTCCAGCAAGCGTTCGCCTTGTTCTTTATTACGGTCATCAAGTGCCTCTACTTGTATCAATGCGCCATCCCAATCATCCTTTTGTGTATATAACCAGGTAAGCAGTTCTGCATAGTACGGGTTTTCAGGCTGATCATTTATTTTTTTTATCAGTGCCTTTTGTGCTTGTTGTTGCTTTTTAGGGTCAGATCCAAGTATCTCGAGCATGGTTGCTTTCGTATCTTCCAGGTGTGTATTTTGGCCGGGATTAGTTTCCAGCAAAGTATATATAGCCTTATCAATAGCACCTGATTTTGCATAAAGCCTCGCCAACGGCCCACTATAGAAGTATGGGTTACGCAGCAGGTCCCTTGCACGCTCGTAAGTTTTAAGTATGTAGTCTTCCCTTTTCAATTTAGTAAAAGCGATAGCTACCTGTTGTGTAAGTATGTCGTCGCCATTTAACATTTGCAGCGACTGATCATAATATTCTTCCGCTTTTTTAGTTTTTCCCTGGGCCTCAAAAACTTGACCCATGTCAATTATCAACAGGGGGTCGTGCGGACGTGCCTTTAACTGGCCTGCAACTAACTTCTCAGCAGTTTTAAACTCTTTACCTGCTATTAATGTGTTTAAAAACTCATTATAGATATCGACATCATTAGGTGTATTGCTCAATGCTTCAGCATAAGCATCGGCGGCTTTTTCATAATTTTTTTTCATGGCCCAATCCCTGGCCTGTGTTAGCGGGTCGGTTTGGGCAAATGTATTCCCTGTCACACCAATAACTAATGCAATAAAAACTAACCACCTTTTTACTTGCATAGTTATCAATTGCGCAAAGGTTTACCGGTTTGTAAAATGCTTTGTAAACGTTCCAGCGTTTTTCTTTGCCCGCAAAGGCTCAGGAAAGCTTCCCGTTCTATATCCAGCAAGTATTGTTCGCTTACCATGGTTGCCTGCGAAAGGTCGCCGCCACACATTACATACGCAAGTTTTTCAGCCAGAAATTTATCATAGTCGCTGATGTACTTACCCCGCCACATAGCATGCAAGCCCGAAAGTAATCCACCTAATCCACCACGGCCTTGTACTTTAATATCATTACGCGGGGCAGGTTGTGTATAACCTAGTTCGTGCAGCGCAATCACTTTTCGTTTGGCATCTGCAATACGCCTGTCTGCATTTATAGAAATAGAGTCGTAGCCTTTTCGTAAAATAAAATTATCGAAAGCTTCATGTGCCGATGTGGAAACTTTTGCAGTACCTACGTTTATAAAGAGCTGTTGCAAATAATTGGTTTCAATATCTTCTTTTATGTTCCGGTCGGACGCACGTACAGCCATTTCTTTTGTACCGCCTCCTCCAGGTATCAGGCCGACACCTAGCTCAACAAGACCTATGTAGCTTTCAGCAGCGGCTTGCACAGCATCGGCATGTAGGCACATTTCACAGCCCCCGCCCAAAGTCATACCATGTGGCGCTACTACTACCGGTATACTGCTATACCGTAATTTCATTGTAGTATTCTGAAACTGGCGTATCGCAATATCAAGTTCTTCGTATTCCTGCTCTGCGGCCAACATAAATATGAGTCCAACATTTGCACCAGCGCTAAAATTGGCGCCTCCATTCGCTATTACTAATCCTTTATAGCTCTCTTCTGCTTTAGCAACCGACTTCTTTACCGCCTCCAATACCTCGCTGCCAATACTATTCATTTTAGTATTCCAACGTAGTGCAACTACGTCATCGCCAATATCGTATAGCTTGCAAGCACTGTTCTGCCAAACAACTTTTTCATCCAGGTGTTCTAACAATATAAACTTGTGCGAACCGGGAATGGTTTTGTACCCACCTGTACGCTGATCGTAATATTTTCTTTCTCCACCTTCTGTTTTGTAAAATGTTTTGATGCCTTTGGCAAGCATTTCATGTATCCACGGAGCTACCTCCACACTCGCTGCCTTCATTTGGTCCACTGTCTTTTGTACTCCTAGTGCATCCCAGCTTTCAAAAGCACCGATCTCCCAGCCAAAACCTGCTTTTAACGCATCGTCAATTTTATATAGTTCATCAGCTATTTCTGGTATGCGATTGCTCACATAAGCAAACAATAAATGGTGGAATAACCTGTAAAATTCACCGGCTTTATCCTGGCCGCTGTATAATGCCTTCAACCTTGTGGGCAGATCATCTATTTGTTTCGCTGCTTCCAATGTAGCAAAACGGGCTTTCTGCTTAGGCCCGTATTCCATTGTTTCCAGGTTTAGCGTCTGTATCTCTGATTTTGGTAAAATAACCTTATCCTCATCACCTCTAGATTCAGGTGACATTGTGAATGGCGCTTTTACTTTCTTATAGAAGCCTTGTCCCGTTTTATCGCCCAGCCATTTGTTCTCCACCATTTTTTGCAGGAATGGCGGCAGCTTGAAAATATCTTTTGCTTCATCATGAGGGGCATGCTCCGGCAGCGCTTGCGCCACATGCACTAAGGTATCCAGCCCTACCACATCACCAGTGCGGAATGTAGCAGATTTAGGCCTGCCCAATATTGGGCCAGTTAATGCATCCACTTCATCTACATTCAGGCCAAGCTGTTGCATAGCCTTAAAAACAGCCATAAAACCAAAAACACCTACCCTGTTGGCTATGAATGCCGGAGTATCCTTGCATAGTACTGTTGTCTTACCGAGGAAGCGTTCACCATAATCCATGAGGAAGTCTATGACCTCAGGCTTAGTGTCGGGCGCTGGTATTATTTCTAATAGTTTTAAATAGCGCGGTGGGTTAAAGAAGTGAGTACCGCAAAAGTTTTGGCGAAAGTCATTACTCCTGCCTTCGCTCATTAAATGAATAAGTATACCTGATGTATTAGAAGTGATCAGTGTACCGGGCTTGCGGTACTGCTCTACTTTTTCAAATATCTGTTGCTTGATATCCAACCGCTCTATTACTACTTCCATGGTCCAGTCGCAATCAGCTATCAAGTGCAGGTCATCATTAAAATTGCCTGTTTTTATGCGGTTAACAACCTCCTTAGTATATACAGCCGAAGGTTTGCTTTTTAAGGTTGCCTGTAAAGCCTCATTTACTATGCGGTTGCGCACTTGTTTGCTTTCAAGTGTTAACCCTTTTGCCTTTTCAGCATCGTTAGGTTCTTTAGGTGCGATATCTAATAATAATACCTGTACCCCAATACCTGCGAAATGTGCTGCGATGCGGCTGCCCATTACACCACTACCCAATACAGCAACTTTACGGATAGACCTATTCATTTACGAGAATATTTTAAACAGACACAATTTAACTAAAAAACATGCAGCCCGGCTGATGGTTTCATAAATCTTAACAATGGTGACATTTACTATATTTGCGCCTTATGCAGTCCTTACTGGAACAAATAAAAACGCACGAAGAAGAAATCAATGCCTTTAACCCTGCTAATGCCGCAGAGTTGGAAGCTTATCGTATAAAATACCTGGGCACAAAGGGCCTTGTGAAACAAGTATTTGGCGAAATGAAAAATGTGCCTGCCAACCAAAAGAAAGAAGCAGGGCAACTACTGAACGCTTTTAAGCAGCTTGCCGAAGCAAAACTGGAATCTTTTGCGCATTTAATGAATGGCAGCAGCGAAACAACACAAACAGGTGATATAAGCCTGCCGGGCAGTAACCTGCCATTAGGCACCCGCCACCCTTTGCGCATTACAGAAAATGAGATCGTTTCAATATTCGAGAAGATAGGTTTTAGCGTAGCAACAGGACCGGAAATAGAAGATGACTGGCACAACTTCACTTCGCTGAATATGCCTGAACACCACCCTGCGCGCGATATGCAGGATACTTTTTATGTATCTCAAAATCCTGATTGGGTATTGCGCACACATACTTCATCGGTACAGGCACATATTATGGAACATGGCAACCTGCCGGTAAGGGTTATTTGCCCCGGCCGGGTTTACCGCAACGAAACCATATCGGCACGCGCACATTGCTTTTTCCACCAGTGCGAAGGATTGTATATAGATAAAGATGTATCATTTGCCGACCTGAAACAAACACTTTATCATTTCGTAACTGAGATGTTCGGTGCAGATACAAAAGTGCGGTTCAGGCCATCTTACTTCCCTTTTACAGAGCCTAGTGCTGAGATGGATATATCTTGTACTGTATGCGGAGGTAGCGGCTGTAGCCTTTGCAAGCATACGGGTTGGGTAGAAATACTAGGCTGTGGTATGGTGCATCCTAATATGTTACGCAATTTCAATATAGACCCTGAAGTTTATACCGGTTTTGCATTTGGTATGGGTGTAGAACGTATTACACAGATCAAATACCAGGTAAACGACCTTCGGCTATATTCGCAAAACGACGTGCGTTTTCTGAAACAGTTTCAATCTTTACCGTAGCTATGATATTAGTTACCGGTGCAAGTGGTTTTGTTGGGCAGCATCTTGTAAAGATGCTATCGACAAAGCGACAACCAGTAAGGGCACTTTATAACAGCACCCTTCCCACTGCAGCATTATTAGCATTACCTGACATAACCTGGCAGCAGTGCGACCTGCTGGATATCTATGAAGTGGAGCAGGCAATGAATGGCGTGAAAGATGTGTATCATTGTGCGGGTATCGTTTCCTTCAACCCCAAGGATAAGGAGCGTATAATGCACTTTAATATTGAAAGTACTGCGAACATTGTAAATGAGGCCTTGGTACAAGGCATCCGCAAAATGGTATATGTAAGCTCGGTGGCGGCACTGGGCCGAAGCGAAGAAAAAAAAGATATTACTGAAGAGGAACAATGGGAGGAAAGTAAATACAATTCAGCCTACGGGCAAAGCAAATATCTTGCGGAAAGTGAGGTATGGAGAGGCATGGCTGAAGGCCTGAACGCTGTTGTGGTTAACCCTTCCACTATACTAGGTGAAGGTGATTGGAATAAAGGATCTGCGCGGCTAATAAAAGTTGTATATAACGAATTCCCATTTTATACCAGCGGCGTAACAGGATGGGTAGATGTTGAAGATGTGGTTAATGCTATGTACCTGCTTATGCAAAGCGATATAAGTGAAGAACGATATATAGTAAGCGAAGGCAACCACTCATTCAGAAAGGTATTTACCATGATGGCTGCTGCTCTGAACCGCAAACCACCACATATTGCCGCCAGCAAATGGATGGCGGGGCTGGTATGGCGCTGGAATATGATAAGAAATGTGCTGTTTGGGCAGCAAATAACTGTAACCAAAGAAACAGCCGCTATCGCTAATAAACAGTCGCACTACAGCAACAGTAAGCTAAAAGCAGCATTACCACGCTTTAGCTACACCCCTTTGCAAGAGACTATTACGCGTATGGCAAAGGCATATATGGCTGAAAGGAGCTAAAAATATTTTTTGGGGGTTATCGAAAACATTTGTAACGTTGCAATAGAAGAACCTTATACGTTCTATCCTTTCGTTCAGTTTATCTGAATTTTCCCATTTCTATTTTAACGGACCCAATTAGTAGCAGAAAAGTATTACTTATAGTTTAATCCCGCTTAGCAGATAATAAAATCCTTTGCAACAGATAGCATGCCTTACGACATTTCTCAATTAAACGACATGCTCGTGCCCGAATTAGTGGACGTAGCTAATCACATGAAGATCGCCAATGTGCGGTCGCTTGATAAACAAACACTCATTTATAAGATATTGGACCAACAAGCACTAGACAACAGCGGTACTGCTGAAGACGAATCGAAAAAACGCCGCACCCGCAAACCTAAGGCTGAAGCTGCGACAACCAACAATGAAAGTGAAGCACCTACAACATCTGCCGACAACAATGCCGAAAGTGATGCACATAAAAAACGTACACGCAAACCCAGGCCGGTAGCCGAAGCTAAACCGGCAGTGGAAACTGCTGATGAAATTAAAACAGAACCTGCCGCAGAACCTACTTTACCGGGGGCTGAGGTGTCGGATATTGTGATGCCTGATACTACTGAAACTGAAGTACAGGCTCCGCAGCAACCTATTGCAGAAGAACCACAACGCCAGCAACAAAATAATAACCGCCCGCAACACCAGCAGCAACGCCGGGAAGAAAAGCAAAGCAATTTCAATCTTGATTTTGATGGTGTAGTATTCAGCGAAGGTGTTTTGGAAATGATGCCCGATGGGTATGGCTTCCTGCGCAGCAGCGATTATAACTACTTAAGCTCACCGGATGATATTTATGTATCACCATCGCAGATAAAACTATTTGGTTTAAAAACAGGTGATACTGTTCGAGGTACCGTTCGCCCGCCGAAAGAAGGTGAAAAGTACTTCGCACTTTTGAAGGTAGAAACCATAAATGGTAAACTACCCGATGAGATACGCGACCGCGTACCTTTCGATTACCTGACACCACTATTCCCTTTTGAAAAACTAAATATAGCTGGCGCAGCAAATAACTATAGTACACGTATTGTTGACTTGTTTACCCCAATAGGTAAAGGACAGCGTGGCTTGATAGTAGCACAACCTAAAACAGGTAAAACAATGCTGCTGAAAGAAATAGCGAATGCTATAGCTGCTAACCACCCAGAATGCTACCTGATGATAGTGCTGGTTGATGAACGCCCGGAAGAGGTTACTGATATGCAACGTAGCGTAAATGCCGAGGTTATTGCATCAACCTTCGATGAGCCTGCTGATAAACACGTAAAAGTTTCAACTATAGCTTTACAAAAAGCAAAACGCCTGGTAGAGGTTGGCCACGATGTGGTTATCCTGCTCGATTCTATTACCCGCCTTGCGCGCGCACATAATACCGTAGCACCTGCATCGGGCAAGGTGTTGAGTGGTGGTGTGGAAGCAAACGCTATGCAAAAACCAAAACAATTCTTTGGCGCTGCACGTAAAATAGAAAACGGTGGGTCGCTTACAATATTAGCTACAGCCCTGATAGATACCGGTTCGAAAATGGATGAGGTGATCTTTGAAGAATTTAAAGGTACAGGTAATATGGAGTTACAACTTGACCGCCGCCTGGCTAACAAGCGTGTATTCCCTGCTATAGATATCACATCTTCATCTACCCGTCGCGATGACCTGTTGCACGATAAAGATACCCTGAACAAAATGTGGGTATTGCGTAACCACATATCAGACATGCATACCGATGAGGCTATGAACTTCCTGATGCAACAAATGCGTGGTACTAAGAGCAATGAAGAGTTTCTTGCAGTTATGAATAAATAACCTGCTTTCAATATTTTAACTAAAGGTAACTACAGCAATGTGGTTACCTTTTTTGTTTGCGGGTATCAATTGTAAAGAGGAAGGACATGCTATTGCTAATATTATGTATCATTATTGTACTTACGCTATTACCTAATTTATTATTAATATGGCTATTTAGAAAAACATTGCATATCAGCGATAGAATAGGCAACAGGTGGCGCTCTTTATTTTTAATAATGCCGGTATTACTCATACTATTGTGTTACTATGCAATTTTCAGAGTAAATATAGAGGTAGCTATGTTGGGCTACTTTATTGCAATGTGCGCTTTATTTGTTACTATCGACTACTGTATTAAATCAAGCAAGTTTTCGTGGAAAGTAGCCACTGTGCCATATTATTTATTTTTATGCTTCACCGAAACTGCTTTATATGATTATTTAGAGAAGACCATTCTCGTTGGTTGATTTTAACTACTATGATCGCAAACAATCACCCATTCGCCATTTATTTTTTTTATCAGCAGGGTATAGCTGCCACCTACATCACCGGCTTCGCGTTTCAATTCCCATTTGCCTATTACAAAGTAATAATTGGGAGATAGCTGCTGCATACTGAGGATAGTAGACGTTAACTTACCCATGTGTGCCGCATCGGGGTAGCCCTTCTTATAGCGTTCTAACGTAGGTATATAGCCATAGGTTGGCCCACTTTTGCCAATGAATACCAGACTATCACTTTCCCAATATCCTTTCATATAGCCTGCTACATTTCCTTCATTCCATTTTACCACTTGCGCAGCCAGCATCCTTCTGATTGCTGCTTCGTCTTTGCTATTTGCAAAAGTAAATATGGGTATAGCCAACAGCAGGCAAAGAAGTACGTGTTTCATGATTTAAAAATAGGAGTTATAAGGCTTATTTGCGATGCCTATTGCTTTTGCCTATTTTTGCGCCGTTATGGCAAATGAAAATACGCTGCAAAATATTATTGCGCATTGCAAAGAATACGGTTTTATATTCCAGAGTAGCGAGATCTACGATGGTTTGGCTGCTGTTTATGACTATGGCCAATATGGCTCTGAGTTGAAAAAGAACATCCGCGACTACTGGTGGAAGAGCATGACCCAGATGCACGATAATATTGTGGGTATTGATGCTGCCATCTTTATGCACCCTACTACCTGGAAAGCAAGCGGACACGTTGACAATTTCAGCGACCCGATGATAGACAATAAGGATAGCAAAAAACGCTACCGCGTAGATCACCTGCTGGAAGCGCATGCAGAAACCCTGACCCCGGAAGCCGGCGATGCCCTGTTGCAAAAAATGAACGACCTGCTGAAAGAGAATGACTACGCAGGTCTTAAACAGCTCATAGAATCCAACAATATAAAATGTACCGTAAGCGGTACTAATAACTGGACAGATGTACGCCAGTTCAACCTCATGTTCTCTACCCAGCTGGGTAGTGTAACAGAGGAAGCCAGCGAAAT
>CBFGNI010000095.1:0-10024 GCA_965650105.1 uncultured bacterium
TTCTACAATGCCAAATACAGTATAGTTACCATCTAAATGCGGGGTACCACCTTTATACTTATATATATTACGCTGAACAGGGGTAAACTTTCGCCCTGTTTTTGCTGATATGGCATCCAACTCCTGATCTGTAAATTTTTTGCCGGTTACAATATAAAACTGGCAACCTGAAGAAGCTTTTTCAGGGTTATTGTCGCGGGCCATCCCTACTGCCCCATATTTATGATAGTCAACCATATTGATCTCTGCGGGTATTTTATAGCCTACGTCACCTTCCCCTAATTGTTTTCCTGCTTCTGCCCTTTTCGAATCAGGATCACCCCCCTGAATTACAAACTGGGGAATTACCCTGTGAAATAATGTACTGTCATAAAACTTTTCCTTTACAAGTTTTAGCATATTATCGCGATGCTTGGGAGTATTTTCATATAGCGCTATTACTATATTACCATACTCGGTTTTTATCGTCACTTTATCTTTATACAGTTTCTGCGCAAAACTTACTGTAAACAAGCAAATACCCACCAGGGTAAACAAGGTACTTTTCATTGCTGGTATAGAATTATTGTGCGAACATAATGACAAAAAATTAAATTAGCTTACTGCAAATGGGTTTTATGAGACACAAAACACAAAAGGTTTTAGGCATGATTGTGCCCGATTGGTTGACCCTATATACCAACAGAAAGCCTTCTGTTCCTTTTAACCCGGCACGCAGCGTACCTTTACGGCCCGAATCATTAACGCCTGTTTATACAGTTTTCCGCTATAACGCTGACGAATACGACGAATCTGCCTCTACCGTAACCAAGGCTTGTTCTTATGCTGCGCCCGATGATAAAGTGACGTGGATAAATGTAGATGGGTTGAAGAAAGATGACATTGAGCGTCTGGCAGCATCTTACGATATACACCCGCTGATAGTTGAAGATATATTAAGCTCGGGGCAAAGGGCTAAAATGGACGAAACCGATGAGATAATCTTTTGCTTGCTACCCATGCTTTACTATAACGATGGTACTGGAGAAATAGAAACAGAACAGGTAAGCATAATACTGGGAAAAGATTATGTTATTTCTTTTCAGGAAGACAAAGAGCGGGATGTCTTTAACCCAATAAGAGAAAGGATAAGAAACAACCATGTGAAAACCCGTCAGCGATCAGCTAATTACTTATGCTATAGCCTTATAGATGTAATAGTAGACAGCTATTTTGAGATAATAGACAAAATAAATGAGCGGCTGGAACGCCTGGAAGACGCCCTGGTGCTGGAAAAGGAAAAACATGCTATGGCAAAAATCAGCATACTGCGCCGGGTGGTGCTGGAACTAAAAAGATATATTTCTCCCGTGCGCGATTTGGTTGCAGGGCTGCTACGCAGCGATAGTGATCTGTTGGAAGAACGTCATTCCAAATATTTTAAAGATATACTAGACCATATAACACAAGCAAACGAATATGTTGACAACTATCGTGAATTGCTGGTAACCCTACAAGACCTCTCGATGAGCCAGGTAAATATCCGAATGAACAAGGTGATGAAGATATTTACAATGGTGGCCACCCTATTAGCGCCTGCAACCGTTATCGGGGGTATATTTGGAATGAATTTCGATGTAATACCCTTCGCCCATCAGGCTACCGGGTTTTACCTGGCAGTAGCCACTATGTTAGTTATACCTCTTATTATGCTGATATGGTTTAAAAGACAGGGATGGTTCGATTAACAGGGCATAAATACATATCAACTTTACAGGAAATAGTTATTTTTACTGATTAATAATTACTACTCCATATTAGATGCTGCAGAATAATAATACACAACCCAATGCCTTAGTCAAATTTTATTATAGTTTAATTTCCATATTAAGGTTTTGCATTGCACATGTGAGGAGACATTTACTGCTCTTTATCTTATGTATTTTTATAGTAACAGCTGCTATATATTTAAAGTTAAATGGTATAGGCAAACAGCATTATAATATATCTTTTACGGTTTCTTACGAGGAATTGGCAAGGAAGATATATGGAGACAGGCTGGAAAAAATCAATACTTTAATATCCAATCACGACTATAATAAGGTAGTAACTTATTTGCACGTAGATAGAACAATTGCTAAAAGTTTACTGCGTGTAAGGGGTAAAAATATTTTAGGTGAAGATCTTACTGAAGATATGAACCTTGAAAAAATACCTTTTGTTATTACCATGACCCTGAAGGATACCAATGCTGTTACCCAATTACAAAATGGCATTGTCAACTACCTGGAAACCGGTACACCATACCTGGTAAGTAAAAAGGCTATCAAAATGGAAGAAGTAGATAATGAGATAGCCTTTATTGATAAGCAATTGGCTATGATGGATAGCCTTAAACGCATGTACAACAATACATCTTTCACCAGTAATGATGCCGCAGTAGCTGCAAGCGATGATAAAACACTTGTTTCTGCTGGCTCTGTTTATTCTTTCTCCTACAATCTGTACAAAAAAAGGCAAGAGTTATTGCGCAAAAAAGCAATGCCTAATAACCTGCAGATAATAGATGATGCCATAGTACCGGAAGACGCAAAAGAGCCGCTATCGCTAATATTACTCGCTGGCATAGTATCGGGCATAGTGCTATATGCGCTTGTAGCGGGGATACTAATTCCGATATTTAGAAAAGAAAGCTAACCTATTTTATCTCCTGGCACAGCTCTATTAAAACACCATTAGTGCTTTTAGGGTGCAGAAAGCATACTTTTTTATTGTCTGCTCCATTTTTAGGTTCGGTATTCAGCAATTCAAAACCCAGAGCCTGTAAGCGTTTCATTTCAGCTTCAATATTCTCTACTTCAAAAGCCAGGTGGTGAATACCTTCTCCTTTTTTGGATATAAACTTAGTAATGGGGCTATTTTCGTTGGTGCCTTCCAATAATTCTATTTTAGATTCGCCTGTTTTAAAAAAAGCAGTTTTTACTCCCTCGCTCGCTACATCTTCAGTTTTATAGCAAGGAGTATTCAATAACTGTTCAAATAAGAGGATGGCACTCTGAAGGTCTTTTACGGCTATCCCAATATGCTCTACATTCAGCATTATCAATAAGTTTTACAAATGGGATCATATACAGCTACAATTCCCATTAATGCCCTAAAATAGCACATTTCACATAACTTTGCTGTATGTGTAAAGATAGTATTACCCACCTGTTTAAATGATAACGCAGCCTATATATTTGGACAACTGTGCTACTACTGCATGTGCTGCTGAAGTAATGGAGGCCATGCTTCCATATTTTACACACAAGTTTGGTAATGCCTCCAGCAATATGCATTCATTTGGTTGGGTAGCTAAAGAAGTAGTAGAAATAGCCAGAGAACAGGTGGCAGCCCTTATTAACGCTGAGCCGGGAGAAATTGTTTTTACTTCAGGGGCTACGGAAGCCGATAATCTTGCCTTGAAAGGTGTTTTTGAAATGTATTCAGGGAAAGGCAATCACATAATTACATGCGTTACCGAGCATAAGGCTGTATTAGATACCTGCAGGCATATAATACAGCTGGGCGGTGAAGTAACGTATTTGCCTGTTGATAGTGATGGCTTAATTGATCTTAATGACTTGGAGACGGCTATTAATGACCACACTATACTTATTGCCATAATGTATGGCAATAATGAAACAGGCGTTATTCAACCCATTAAAGAAATTGGCTCAATTGCAAAAAAGCATAATATATTATTTTTTACCGATGCAACCCAGACAGTAGGTAAAATACCAGTAGATGTACAAGCCGATGATATAGATATAATGGCTTTTAGCGCGCACAAAATGTATGGCCCCAAGGGTGTGGGTTGTATATATGTACGCAGGAAAAACCCCAGGGTTAAGCTTACCGCACAAATAGATGGCGGCGGGCAGGAACGTGGCATACGCAGTGGCACCTTAAACGTACCGGGCATAGTGGGGTTTGGGAAAGCATGCCAGTTATGCCGTGAAAATATGATGGAAGACACCAGACGCACGAGCATATTAAGAGATAAACTGGAAAGTGCTTTACTGGAACTGCCGGACACCTTTATCAATGGCTCAACTACACAACGCCTTCCTCATGTCAGCAACATGGCCTTGCGAAATGTACCGGCGAGTGCACTTATCAGTTTTAACAAAGAAATTGCTTTTTCCAGTGGTTCTGCCTGTACTTCTGCATCGCCCCAGCCATCCTATGTTTTAACGGCTCTGGGATTAAATGACGAACTTGCCACTAATTCGGTACGCTTCGCCTTGGGCAGATATACTACCGAAGAAGAAATTGAGTGCACCATAGGTATAATAAAAAATGCAGTGACGGAATTGCGCAAACTAAACCCTGAGTGGGCAACAAATGAATAACTTAATTATCCCTCAAAAAAACTAATCGATGATCAGCATAAGTGAAAAGGCGAAAGAAAAGATAATGCAGCTGAGAAAAGATGCACAATTGGACGATTCCTATTTTTTACGGGTAGGTGTAGTTGGTGGGGGGTGTTCCGGCCTGTCTTACAAGCTTGATTTTGATAATGAGCAGCAACCTAACGACCAAATTTTTGAAGATAAGGATGTAAAATTGGTTACCGACCTTAAAAGTTTTTTATACCTATGCGATACAACTCTCGACTTTTCAGGGGGGCTTAATGGAAAGGGGTTTCATTTTATTAACCCAAATGCCAGCCGTACTTGTGGCTGCGGGGAGAGCTTTGCCGTATAAATAAAAACACAAAAAAAGAAGGCCTGTTACAGGCCTTCCTATCTATCATTCACTCACTGTTATTCATCACCACACAATTTATTTGGCTACCATTATTAGTTCGAGCTACCATCATTAGGCGGTAATTGTACAGTAGCATCAAGGTAGTTTAGATTACGTTGTTTGTTCTTTTGTACACCATCATTAATTTTTGTTTCTTTTCCCTGGTAAGCGCCATTAGGATCGTCAAAACTTACCCTGAACCTTGGATTCCTCCTGTTACTATTAGCCACGGCTGCCCTATAGCCCATATTTACTTGCGTATTTAGCAGGTTTAATGATGGGTCCGGAGCTTCAGTTACTACCTGGCCACCCTGTTTTTGTGTTTTAGCAGTATGCTCATCGCATACCTTGTAGCCATTACCATGCATACACACATTATAGTTTAATGCATTAGGATTCGCTTTAGTTTGTGCACCGGCATTTAATTGTACAAAACATGTTAAACCAAGTGCAAAAAGTATCTGTTTCATAAAATCAATTTTAAATGTGGTTGTTATAATCTTTCATTCTTACTCTAGTTAAAACCATTCCGTCATCATTTAATTACTGATATTCAATCATTTATAAAAACATGATGTAAATAAATTATGTAGAATGGTGGGTATATTTCCCCATATATCCGTTACTTACCGGATACTTTTTCAACTTTGGGAACTTCATTATAATAAGTCGGTTTTGTAAGATTAAAATTCTCATAACCAGTAATTATAATATTATACTGACGTTCGTTATTCGATTCAACTCTACCATTAGGGCTCGAATTAATTGGGTTACTGTATCCCGGCGTGGTGTATTGTGCATTACCTGTAAGCTGCGTACTATTCATATCAATAGTGTTGTCCTTATTATAGAACAGGCTATTATTCTGATAGGTTGCATTTTCAGCTGATGGTATATATGTAGCAGGTTGGTTTGTCACAGCTGCTCCTGTCTGTTGTCCCATCGCAGGACTTATAAAACCGGCGGCTATTAGTATAAAGAGTAACTTTTTCATTTCATAGTGTTTTTATACTATTACCTATTCAAAAATCAATCCCACAGCTACACATATCCCATTATTTATATCCATCTTTCTTATTGTATTATCAGACTTATTGATGCAGATAAACCCATTAATTAAGTACTTTTGTACAAATTATCGTATCTGATGTTAAAGACTGGAAACACTATTGTGAGTATATATACTGAAATGACTCCTAACCCGGAGACAATGAAATTTGTTGCCAACAAATTGCTGTATCCTGGTAAGAGTATCGATTTTGCTGATGAATCAAGCGCTGAACCATCACCTTTAGCCAAAGAGCTATTCGCGTTCCCGTTCATCCGTAGTGTATTCATAGCCAGCAATTTTGTTACACTTACTAAAACACCCGATACGCAGTGGGATGAGGTTATCCCTTCAATACGCGAGTTTCTGAAGCAATATCTTGAAGAGGGCAAAGTAGTTATTAACGAAGATCAAATAGTAGTAAAGAAGCAGGCTAATGAAGTAAATGCTGATGATACTGATGTTGTGAAACGCATTAAAGAACTTCTTGAAAATTATGTAAAGCCAGCTGTAGAAATGGATGGTGGTGCTATCAGCTTTAAGGGTTATGAGAACGGAACTGTAAAACTAATGATGCAAGGCTCTTGCTCAGGCTGTCCTTCTTCTATGATAACACTGAAAGCAGGTATTGAGGGCATGATGAAACGTATGATACCTGAAGTGCAGGAAGTAGTTGCTGAATCTGAATAATTTTAAAACATATATATAGCATTAAAAACGATAGCCATACGGCTATCGTTTTTATTTTACAGTATGTACTGTTTATCTTATTTTTAAACATTATAGCTCCCTAATGAGTATTCAAAATAATTACGTCGCAATAATGGCGGGTGGAATTGGAAGCCGGTTTTGGCCGGTAAGCCGCACCAAACACCCTAAACAATTTATTGACTTACTGGGTACAGGTCGTTCACTTATACAATGGACCTATCATAGGTTCAAGCATATTTGTCCGAAAGAAAATATTTACTTCATAACTAACCAGCAATATATTACTACGCTTAAAGAGCAAATACCTGAAGTGAGCGATGAAAACATTATAAGTGAACCATCGCGCAAAAACACTGCACCCTGCGCAGCATACTTTGCTCATAAAATGATGGCGTTAAACCCTAATGCAAATATAATCATGTCGCCTGCCGACCACCTGATTATGGATGAACGTGCATTTGAACGTACTTGCTATGATGCGCTTGATTTTGTTAGCAAAAACGATGCATTGCTTACATTGGGCATCAAACCCACACGTCCTGATACGGGATATGGCTATATTCAGTACGATGTAGAAGATGAAATAGACAAAGTGTACCGCGTAAAAACATTTACTGAAAAACCGTCGCTTGATCTTGCACGAACATTCCTTAAAAGCGGCGATTTTCTTTGGAATTCAGGCATATTCGTGTGGAATGTAAAAACCATAATGAATGAATTGGGCAAACACTTGCCTGAAATGAATGAAGTTTTTGAACAAGCTAAAGATGTGTATAATACGCCAGAGGAAGCAGGCGTCATCAATGACCTTTATTCTCAATGTACCAATATCTCTATAGACTATGGCATCATGGAGAAAGCGAAAAATGTATTTGTAATACCTTCCTACTTTGGCTGGTGCGATCTGGGTACATGGGAAAGCGCGTACGATAATTCCGAGAAAGACTACCTGGGAAATGCTGTATATGGTAAAAATGTAATGATCATCGATGCCAATGAATGTATGGTAAAGGCACCCGATAAAAAGCTGGTGGTATTACAGGGTCTTGAACAATTTATTGTTATCGATACACCTGATGTACTGTTGATATGCGAACGCAGTCGCGAGCAGCAGATAAAAGAATATGTAGCTGAAGTAAAACGTAACAAAGGCGAAAACTATTTGTAGTTTTTAATATGCAATTACCGCGCAAACATTCAGCTGAAGGCACTACCATATTTACAGTAATGAGTGCACTGGCTGCACAGCACAATGCCATCAATCTATCGCAAGGTTTTCCTGATTTTGCTATTGATGAACAGATAAGCTCATTACTACATGAAGCTACTCTTAGTGGTTTCAACCAGTATGCACCAATGCCGGGCCTGCCCGTACTGCGCGAAGCTATTGCGAATGATTTTGCCAGGCGGTATGATGTAAACATCAATGCCGATACAGAAATAACTATTACCCCGGGCGCTACTTATGCTATCTATAATGCTTTCACTGCTATACTGAAGGCTAGCGATGAAGTAATAGTATTAGAACCCGCTTATGATAGCTACATACCTAATATTGAAACCAATGGCGCAAAAGCAGTTTTAGTACCGCTATCTGCACCAGGCTTTGAAGTTGATTGGGATAGAGTAAAAGCTGCAGTTACGGCAAAGACCAAAGCTATAATTGTAAATACGCCGCACAACCCCACAGGTGCTGTTTGGAGTAAAGAAGATTGGGATAAACTGGCTGATATAGTTCGCGGTACTGAGATCATTATTCTTTCTGATGAGGTGTATGAGCAACTTATCTATGATGGACAGAAGCACTACACAGTATTGCAGCATCCTGAATTAAGAGCACGAAGCTTTGCACTCTATTCATTTGGCAAAGTGTTTCATAATACCGGCTGGAAGATAGGCTATTGCATTGCCCCACCCTCATTTACACAAGCTTTCAGGCGTATACACCAGTTCTTATGCTTCTCGGTAAATACACCCGCACAGTATGCCTTAGGCAAATACTTATCGCAACCACAACTTCCCGATGTTACTATGCTGATGCAAGGGAAAAGAGATTTCTTTCTGGAGCATTTAAAACAAACACCTTTTACTATTTATCAGCCGGCAGCTGGTAGCTATTTTCAAACAGTTAGCTATTCAGCTATCAGCGATATGCCGGATACCGAATTTGCACAATGGTTGACTAAAGAGCATGGTGTTGCTACTATTCCTATCAGTGCATTTTACAGCAATAGGAAAGATGATAAGCTGATACGCTTTTGCTTTGCAAAAAAAGAAGAAACATTGGCAGCAGCGTTCACCCGGTTGAAAGAGTTACGCAGTATCCCTGCATAATGCTACAAATAATCGTAAGCCAGTTTCATTATCAGTAGCGATACTACGATAATAAAAAACACCCTGATAAATCCGCTTCCTTTTTTCAGGGCAAAGTGCGCGCCTATATAGTTACCCAGCATATTGCTCACTCCTACCGGTATCGCTATCTCCCAAAGTATATTGCCTTTTATAAAAAAGAATATCAGGGCCGATATATTAGTAATGCAATTGATGATCTTGGCATTGGCTGATGCGTGCAAAAAATCGTAGCCGAAAAGAGATATGAATGCAAATACAAAAAAGCTACCTGTACCCGGTCCTATCAAACCGTCGTAGAAGCCTACCATTAAACCCGTTCCTATTGCGTATGCATAGTAGCGTACTGTGGTTAAAGTTTTTTGTTGGTGATGCAAGCCGAAGTTTCTTCTCAAGATGGTATAGATAAGCACCAATATCAATATGCCAATAATTACAGGCATGAATTGCTCCTTGTGCACATGGCTTACAAGCAGCGCACCGCTGAAAGAACCTACAAATGCAGCCAATAAAGCAGGTGTCAAATGCGACCAATCGATAGTCACCCGCTTCATATATTTTACTGCCGATACTGTAGTACCCAGGAATGATGCTGTTTTATTAGTAGCTAAGGTTTGCGCAAGGGTAAGATTGGGTTGCAATAAGAACATAGCAGGTAGTTGTATCAAACCACCACCACCTACCATGGCCTCAATAAAGCCTGCGAGAAAAGCAAAGAAGAACAGCAGCGCCATTTCCATGGCCTGAAAGTAAATAAATTAAAGACAAAAAATTAGCCGCTACAAGAGCGGCTAAGTACTATTAGTAGGTTATTACCTGTTGTTCAATATACTCCGGCATTTTACGGAACTCATATTGCTGGTTACGCAATTGTGGTTCAAAACCCGATTCCCTGATTGCTTCCTGTATACCATCAGCTGTAAAACGGTGCGGTGCGCCTGCCGCACTTACAACGTTCTCTTCTATCATTATAGAACCAAAATCGTTAGCACCTGCATGCATACATATCTGTGCCGTTTGCTTACCAACAGTCAGCCACGATGCCGCTATGTTCTTCACATTCGGCAGCATGATACGGCTCATAGCTATCATGCGTATATATTCTTCGGCAGTAGTTAGGTTTTTGGTACCACGTATACGTTT
>CBFGNI010000096.1:0-9976 GCA_965650105.1 uncultured bacterium
GGATATAGACCGGCTGAAATTATCGGTAGGTTTCAGCAATTATCTGGTTGCCAATTATATTTACCTGAACGAACAACAACTACCCGACCAGTACACTACCGCTTTCAACGTAAGCCAGCTAACCCTGCGCAAAGTTTTTAAATGGCGCAGCGTGGTGCTGGATAATGAAATAGCCCTGCAGCAGGTGGCAGGCGACGCCCCATTGAATGTACCACAACTAATGGGCAGGCACCAGTTGAGCCTGGAACGTTACATACTGAAAAACGCATTGAAAATAGCTACGGGTGCAGAGGTAAGGTATCATAGCAATTACAAGCCTACGGGATATTCTCCTTTCTTCAACCGCTTTTATTATCAAAATACTTACACGGTTAGCAACACACCCGAGGCATCCATTTTCTTCAATTTTAAAGTGAAGCGCTTCCGCGCCTATTTCATGGCCGACCAACTGCAAACTTTCATAGCCCGCAATACTATTACCGCACCGGGTTACCCTACGCAGGATTTTATGATCCGCTTTGGCTTTAACTGGGTAATGATCAACTAAAAAACGCATAACGGGCACAATTTTATTGAAATATGGAAAAGCCGCCAATATTCTTAAATTTGCGGCACAGAGACACTCTTATGGAAGACCTTAAACTGACGCTTAAACAACAAATAATTGAAGCCCTGAACCTGCAAGGCATGAAACCTGAAGATATTGATGACAATGCACCGTTGTTTGGCGAAGGCCTGGGACTGGATAGCATCGACTCTTTAGAGTTGATGGTACTGCTGGAACGTAACTATGGCATAAAAATAGAAGATGCCCGGGAAGGCCGCAAGGTACTGGAGTCAGTACAATCGATGGCTGACTATATACAGACGCACCGCAAAATCTAACCTCTTACTGCGATGGCGGAAAAAGTTGTCATTACATCGCTGGGCGTTATTTCCGCTTTAGGATATGGTATAAAGGCAAACCTGCAAGCTTTGCAGCAGGGCCAAACAGGTATTGGCCCCATTAAATACCTGCAAACAGTACACGCCAACGATTTTTTGCTGGGTGAGGTAAAGCTATCAGACGATGAGCTGACAAACCTGCTTGACCTGGATAAAAACCAGGCATATACCCGTACTACGTTATTGGCACTGGCAGCATTCAAAGAAGTACTGAAAGATATAGCACCCTCTTTATTGCAGCAGGAACCGTTTGCCTTTATCAATGCTAACACTGTAGGCGGCATGTGCAGTGTGGAAGATATGTACCCGGAATTTCTCTCAGATAAAACTGATGGCGATTTCATAAAGTATATCGATACACTGGATTGTGCGGAGAGTACACTAAACGTAGCCCGGCATTTCGGCCTGCAGCCTGTTATGGCAACCATCAGCACTGCATGTTCCTCTTCAGCCAATTCACTGATATTGGGTACACGCATGATAAAACAAGGCATGGTGAAACGCGCTATATGCGGCGGCTGCGATGCTATGAGCCGCTACACGCTGAATGGCTTTAATACGCTGAAAAATGTAGATAAAGAACTTTGCCGCCCGTTCGACCAAAACCGTATGGGCCTGAACCTGGGAGAAGGTGCAGGCTATCTTTTACTGGAAAGCGAAAGCGCAGCAAAAGAAAGAGGTGCTACAATACTAGCTGAACTATCGGGCTATAGCAATACCAACGATGCTTACCATCCCACCGCACCAGCACCCGACGGATCGGGCGCGGTACGCACAATGAGGCAGGCATTGGATAAAGCAGGGCTGCAGCCATCGGACATCGGCTATATAAATACACATGGCACCGCTACGCAAAACAACGACAGCGCCGAGGGGAAAGCCATAGAACAATTGTTTGCTGGCAATGTGCCTGCATTCAGCTCTACTAAACCTTTTACGGGGCATACACTGGCTGCAGCAGGTAGCATAGAAGCTATATTTACCCTACTGGCCTTGCAAAACAATATTGCATGGCCTAATCTTAATTTCACTACACCGATGGAAGACATCGGCATACAACCTGTTACCATATTAAAAGCTAACAATGCCCGACATGCCCTTAGCAATTCTTTTGGGTTTGGTGGCAGCAATGTTTCACTAGTATTCAGCAAAGCATGACGCAACAACCGTTATACATATTATCGGCCAGCGCCATATCCCCCCAACAAACATTTGAAGGGAACAGCTTCCTGAAGCCTGTACTGGAAAGTGATGATAACAGGTTGTTTGTTACCGACCCTGACTATACCAAATTCATAAACCCGGTGGCTATACGCCGTATGAGCCGCATTATAAAAATGGGTATCAGTGCAGGTGTACAGGCGTTGCAAAAAGCCAATATTGAACAACCCGACGCCATAATAGTAGGCACCAGCAAAGGCAGCGTAACAGATACAGAACGCTTCCTGACGGACATGATAGCATACAAAGAAGAAGCCCTGAACCCTACTTATTTTATACAAAGCACCTACAATTCCATTAACGGCTGGCTGGCCATGCAAACCAAATGCACAGGCTACAACCAGACCTATGTACACCGTGGTTTTTCTTTCGAACTTTGCTTGCTGGATGCACAACTAATGCTGGCTGATACAGAAAAAAAGATGAATGTGCTATTGGGATGCTTCGACGAAATGTCGCAAGACTATTATACTATAAAGGATAAAATCAACTACTGGAAAAAGGAAAAAATAAATAGTAAAGCATTATTGCAGTATAACGATACTGAAGGCACTATTGGTGGCGAAGGTGTTAGCTTCTTCACTGTTAGCAATAGAAGTGAGGGTGCCATTTGCAGTATAGAATATGTAAACATGCTACAGCAGCCTGATATGGATAATATACAGGATGCAATAGAAGAAGCCTTAGAGCAAGCGAATCTGCAACAGAGCCATGTTGATGTGTTGCTTTGCGGCATGAGTGGCGACAGCAGGCATGAGTGGATATACAATACTGCCAAAGCAATAATGAGTGATGAAACAACCATTGCCGCTTTTAAACATACAACAGGCGAATACGATACAAGCTCGGGGTTTGCAATATGGCTGGCCACCTATTTATTCGAAAAACAGGAAGTGCCTGCCGAACTGATACAACGCAAAGGCAATCGGGAAAGTATCAAATATATCTTACTGGTAAATCACCATATACTGGGTACTGCCAGTGTGTTGCTGTTAAAATTGCAGGCATAAAAAAGCCCGGCTAGCGGGCAAATATCTTATATCTCATTCTTTTATTTTATTACACTGGTATCTTACCCATCACCATTACTTCGGTAGGCGTTGGGTTACCACCTTCTTTTTCCAGAGATATAGCGAATGCTTGTCCGCCTGTAACCAGCATACCTGCTTTTTGCATACCACCATTCGATACCAGTTCGTTTGGTATGGTACCCATGCTTACAGGCTTGCCATCTTGTATTACCCATAGCTGGTATTGTTTGCCCGTAGGTGGCATTGGCATGTGCGACATAGAAACATAAGCCTCGCCTTTTGTTTTGTTCCAGTACATCATACCCGCCATTTCGTGGCCCGGTTGCGCGCTTTGCATTACTACAGGCATCATGTCCACTTTCGCAAGCATGGCACGTTCCTGTTCATAAGCATTTATCTTAGCTGCCAGCGCCTGTTGGTTGGCCGACATAGTATCTATCTGCTGCTGCACACCCGCCAATTGTTTATCGGCTTTATTCTTTTGGCTCCAAAGCAATAAATTCACCAGCAGGCTGCCTATCAATGCCACCCAAACTGCAGCACTTGCCCATCGTGTATTAGCCGCAGGCGCCGACACTAATGGTATTGTTTTAGGCCCTGGCTTCTCTTCAGCTATAGCGGGTTGCGTAAAAGGTATTGCTTTCTCTTCGCCCTGCTCTTGCTGCAGCGAGTTCCATATCTTATCCTGTAGTTCAACTGGTGGCTCTACTGAGGCCGACTGCACAAATTGCAGCATCGCACCTTCAATAGCATCCACTTCCAGTTTCAACTCAGGATATTGGGCAATATCTGCCTCTACGGCGCGGTGCTCTTCTTCCGAAAGCGCTCCCAGCACGTAGGCTTCTAATATGCCCGATTCTATGTACTCCTTTATATTCACTTTAGTTAATACTAATATCTCTTACTTAATTATCAAAATTACCTCTAAGTGTCTTTATGGCATAACGCATCCGCGTCTTGACGGTACCCACTGGTATGTCAAGCGTTTTTGCAATTTCTTCCATAGTATAGCCTTTGAAATAGGCCAGGTCAACAATACTTTGATATTCAGGTTTTAGCCCTCCTACCATTTGCCTTAGCCCTATAGTATCTGTACGCTGCTCCGTCTTCATTCCCTGCTGCATATTACTTACGATATCATCGCCCGTTTGGATTTTCGCTTTCATAATCTCTCCTTTCGAACGGAGCTTATCGATAGCGGCATTCCGGGCAATATTTATCATCCAGGTATATATACGTCCTTTACCGGCGTCGTACCCTTCTATGTTGTTCCATATCTTCACAAAGACCTCCTGCAGCACGTCCTGCGCAGTCTGGTCGTCATAAATTATCTTTTTTACAACACCATACAACACACCCGCATACTGCTTATACAAATAACTGAAGCCCTGCTGCGACCTTTGCCTGAGCAGGGTTATCAATTCTTGTTCCGTATATGTGGCCGTATTTTCCAAAAATGTGTAATGGTGGTGTTAAGATACTGCTTTATTTTACAAAAAGCATTTTGTAGTCAACCCGCACCTTGCCGCTGCTAATATCATCCAGCTTCTTTTTCATCAGGCGCTTTTTAAGTGACGGTAGATAGTCTATAAAAAGCTTGCCATCAATATGATCGTACTCATGCTGTATCACCCGGGCGGTAATGCCATGGAATTCCTTCTCCTGTTCTTCAAAATTTTCATCCATATAGCGCAGCTTCACTTTAGCCTGCCGCTGTATGTCTTCCCTTATTTTAGGTATGCTCAGGCAGCCTTCATTATACGCCCATTTATCGCCACTTTCTTCAATAACATGGGCATTAATGAATACCTGCTTTACAGGTTCTTCATTGGGGTACTTTTTCTTATCTTCTTCATCAAAGCCTTCCACTATCTGCTCGGTATCGATAACGAACAGGCGTATAGCCTTATTTACCTGTGGAGCGGCAATACCTACACCATTACTGTGGTACATGGTTTCCCACATATCGGCAATGAGTTTCTTTAGCTCAGGATATTCGGGTGTGATGTCTTCACACATTTTACGCAAAACAGGATGTCCGTAAGCTACAATTGGCAACACCATTCGTATATATTTATTATTTTCTGGCTGCAAAAGTACGAATTAGCGCGGGTTTTCAAGATATTCCTGTAGCATAATAACTGCACTCACCGCATCTATCAGCTCTTTACGTTCCCGGTCTTTTTTCTTAAGGCCCATTTGGGCTATGGCTTGCGATGCCATGTGCGATGTCATACGTTCATCTACTTTTCGAATTGGTAACGATGGGAACACGTTTTGAAACTTGCCAATGAATTTTTCTACCAGCGGCGTGGCATCAGTTGGACTGTCGTCCATATTCAGGGGATAACCGATAAGTACTAATTCCACCGGTTCGGCAGTCATATATTTTTTCAGGTAGCCTATCAGTTCACCTGTATCTACTGTATCCAGCGCGCTGGCTATTATTTGTATGGGGTCGGTAACGGCAATGCCGGTACGCTTCTTACCATAATCAAGCGCCAGTACCCTTGCCATTATTTACGGAGATTTTTAAAAATGACGGTGCCCATGCGGCGCATAATATCAGCCTCCGATTGCTTAAGCTCCAGGTGCTTTTTGATGAGTGCGCCCAGGCGCAGCATATCTGTTTCCTGGCCCACCATTTCCAGCACTTTAGACTGTACCAGCTTTATTTTTTTCATTTCGAAATACATTAGCGTACTGTCTATCTCATTGATATAATTCATGTCGCCATGCATAGTTTCGATACCGTAGTTCTCCTTCCATTTGGGGCTTATATCGGTATGTGTTTGCAGCAATGTTGCCACTTTATGTTGCACGGCGATATCGGGCAAACTGGTAAAGTAAGCTGTAGTAGGATGCACATGGTATGTGCTCATATAATTAAAATAGCTATCGTATATCTGGCGGGCCAGCTCAGTTTCTATCAGGTCTGGGTCTACACGCTGTTGTATCACTTCCGCACAATGTGGGTAGCCTTCATAACCCTTATGGCCATGCTCCAGCAATATCCTTACCAGTTCCCATTCCTGTTCTACTTCGCCCCTGTTACGGTCGTCAATATAGCTTTGCTGCTGTGTGGCGGCAACTGTTTCAGGCAGTGGTGCGGGCTCATCATTACGGTACTGGCGCTGGTCTTTATCTATCTTCTCGCGAATGTATTTATTCACCAGGTTCACAAAGCCTTCCTCTTCTACATTCAGCTTGCTGGCTGCGGTACGTATATAGTGGCTCTGCAGCGCAAAGTCTTCTGTTTTATTGATGCGCGATATACTCTCTGCTATCTCATTTACCAGTTTCGATTTCAGTACCGGATCGGTACCCACTTCTTTCATACCCACTTCCATACGGAAGCTGATCACATCCTGTTTATGATCCTTTACATATTCGTGAAATTTCGCTGCACCTGATTTCTGCACATAGCTATCAGGGTCTTCTCCCTCAGGCAGCAGTACCAGCTGTACGTTGAAGCTTTGCCCCAACGCCATGTCCAGGCCACGTAATGCTGCTTTTACACCGGCAGCATCACCATCGTACAGTATGGTAATATTCTTGGTGAGCTGGCCTATTATTTTCAGCTGGCCTTCTGTTAGCGAGGTGCCGCTACTCGATACTACATTCTCCACCCCGCCCTGGTGCAACGATATCACATCGGTATAGCCTTCTACCAGCAAACACTCATCCTGCTTGGCAATAGCCTGCCTGCTCTGGTACATGCCATACAGCACGCGGCTTTTGTTGTACAGTTCATTCTCAGGCGTATTAATATACTTAGGGGCGCGGTCGTTGCTCTTTAATATACGCGCACCAAAGCCCAACACCCGGCCTGTCATGCTTTGTATGGGGAATATCACACGGCCACGGTACACATCGTAGTAGCTGTTGCCACGTCCCTCTTTCACTAGCCCTGCTTTTTCCAGCAGTGCGGCATTATGCCCTTTGCCCGTCGCTTCACGATAAAAAGCTTCTCCGCTTTCAGGGTTATAGCCCAGGCGAAAACGTTCGATTATATTCTTATTGAACCCACGGTGCTTAAAATAACTCAACCCAATTGCCTGGCCTTCTTCAGTGTTCAGTAGTATATCGCTGAAATACTGGGCAGCATATTCATTCAGTATCCTGAGCGATTCCTCAGCAAGCTGTTGCTGCTGCTGCTCGGGGCTGCGCTCTGTTTCTTCTAATTGAATTTTATAATAATCGGCCAGCCAGCGGATAGCTTCGGGGTAGGTTAGCTTTTCGTGGTCTTGTATAAAAGTGACCACATTGCCTGCCTTACCACAACCAAAGCATTTGTAAATACCCTTAGTTGCCGATACCGAAAACGAGGGTGTCTTTTCATTATGGAAGGGACAGTTGGCTATATAGTTGATCCCCCTTTTTTTCAGGCGCACAAACTGGCCTACCACATCAACGATGTCGGCACGGTTGAGCACTTCCTGTATACTGGCGGGGGATATCATGAGCCTGCAAAAGTACGCAAAGAAAACGCGCCAAGTATATAACATTGGTATATTAGCAGAGGTAACATTAAAGAAATGAACATAAGACCCTACATAGCTGCCGACCACCAACGTTGCATGGAGATATTTGAAAGTAATATCCCCAAATATTTCACCGTACCCGAGCGCGAACAGTTTCAATTTTGGCTAAACTGGCAGGATAAGGGCGTACATGCTTACCCCGACTCAATAGCAGAACTATATTATGTAATAGAAGATAACGGAATAGCTGTGGGCTGCGGTGGTGTAGGTGTCGACCCAAAACATGCTGTTATGGCCTGGGGTATGGTAGATAATAAATTCCATCGCAAAGGTTATGGCCGGGCTTTACTTGAATACCGCCTTAATGTGTGGAAGAAACAATATAGTGACTACCCTATGGAACTGGATACATCGCAACATACTTACACTTTCTTCGAGCAGTATGGCTTTAAAGTAACCATGATAACGGAGAACGGATATACTGATGGATTGCACAGGTATGATATGGCGCTAAAATAAATACTCAAACCATAGACCATACTCCACCCTTTATCATTGCTAAAAAACAGCAATGAACCAGTATAAACTACAGGAGAACGAAGAACCAAAAGGAAAAGAAAACACGCTGCAGCAGATTATAGGTATGCAGCAGGTAATGAATAAGAACCTGGAGCAGCGCAAAATATTTCTTTGGGGTGCAGTAGAAGAAGACAACGCAAGAGTATTGGTAGAACAGCTCTGCTACTTATCGGCCATCGACCCTGAAAAACCGATACATTTTTATATTAATAGCCCCGGTGGCATGGTAACAGCAGGCAATGCCATACACGATATGATGCAAAGCATATCCGCACCTGTATATACTTATTGTCTGGGGCAATCAGCCAGCATGGCGGCAACATTGCTATCGGCGGGCGAAAAAGGGCACCGCTACATATATCCCCTGGCAGAGGTAATGATACATCAACCCAGCATGGGTGGCTTCCGTGCACGGATGTGGGAAATAGAGATACACGCCCGGCAAATAGCTAAAGCAAAAGAAATGACCGCAAGGATATTAGCAGCTAATTGTGGTAAAACTGTGGAGCGTATCAAGGAAGATTTTGACAAAGACTACTGGATGGATGCGCAGGAAGCTATTGCCTATGGCATTGTTGACCAAATGGCCAGCTAAGCGGCTTTCATGCTTATTTCCGTAAGCGGAATGATATGATTAACCTTCTCGCCCATAGCCAGCATTTGTGCTTGTTGCAGGCGGTGCTTATAGAGCAGTAGCTTATCCACCTGCATATCGAGGTGCATGATCTTCTGCTCTATTATTTGCAATACTTTAATGCTATCCAGCGCCTGCATCTCGGTACGGATAAGTATCTCACGTATCTCCTCGAGCGTAAAGCCAAGGTTTTTCAGGTTGCAGATAGATTTTAATGTTTGCAGTGTTGATTCAGGATAGTCTTTGTAATTATTATCGCGGCGTGCATGCTTGGGTAATTCTATCAACCCTATTTTTTCGTAATAGCGGATAGTGTCTTTAGAGAACCCTGCTGCTTTGGATAGTGCGCCGATGAGCATGTAGTAAATATAGGAAATTCTAGTAAGTAAGATTGGTTCTGAACTTTACGCGCTCCCTGTCTTGCGAAAACACATGCCAGTTACCGTCGTAGTCAATATATGATGGCAATAGCTTACCACCTACTTCAGTAGTGCGCACCTTCATGCGTACATTGAAATCGTACACCATTGTTTTGTACGATAATGAATAGTCGCGGGCAAGTATGGCATAATCCGATTTACGGAACCAGGTAGTCAGTTCATCGTACACCACATCGCCTTCCTTGCCGGGCTTAGGTATAGCTTTAAATACATAACATTCCACCCCATTATACTCTTCCGACAACAATTTAAAATCATACAGTTTAGCTACTTGCGGTTCGAAGATGGCGGCCTTATCGCCCATCAGCGGCACACCCGCTATTTTACTGCCGGGGTTAAATATGAGTTGCTTTAACTGGTACTTATTCTTTTCTATCTGCCCCTTCCCTCTTTCATTTAATGCGCCTTTAACATTATCGTTTTCACCGCATACGCTCCCTTTGGTGAAGAACAGGTATGCATACAACTCGGCCGTATAGTAGCGATATTCTTTGTTGCGCTTGTAGAAATTTCCGGTTGTCTTTTCTTCCAGCACCTGCATACTGCGGCAGCCCCTGTTTATATTTTGTTTGGTGCGGCTATATAGCGATGCTGCTACCTTTCCTTTTTTGTCATAAACCCGTATATCGTTTACAGCAGTAT
>CBFGNI010000097.1:0-9904 GCA_965650105.1 uncultured bacterium
TATGAAATTCATACCCCGCGGATATACTTCGCGGTTGCATTGCGCCAGGTCGCGGCCTTGCACAATGCCCAGCCTTGCGCTAAGCGATTGTAATAGCAAAGCCATCATGTTGCTCATCAGCAAAACCCATAATAGTCTGTAGCCAAACTGGCTGCCACCGGCAAGGTCTGTAGCCCAGTTACCGGGGTCCATATAGCCTACACTTATAAGGTATGCCGGCCCGAAAAATGCGGCTATCTTCCTTAGTTTACTTCTTGCGTCCGATGGGTTGATAGATTCATGTACATCGCTCAACGACTTATCCGATGCTTTCCAGCTCATTTTCTATCTAAAATAAAATTTAGACAAACCTAAAAAATATATAGCAATATTCAAAATTGTATTAGCCCACCCACGTTTTGTATCTTGCCGCCTGTTATGAGCAAAGAGATCGTAGTTAGTGGTATCCGCTCTACCGGATACCTGCATTTGGGCAACTATTTTGGTGCGATGCGCAATTACGTGCGTATGCAGGAAGAATTTAACTGCTACTTTTTTGTAGCCGATTATCATTCCCTTACTACGCATCCCGATCCTAAAGACCTGAAGGCGAACGTACACCGTGTAGTGGCTGAAAACGTAGCCAGCGGCCTCGACCCCGATAAAGTAGCACTATATGCACAAAGCGATATACCGGAAATCCCGGAGCTGTATCTTATGTTGAATATGCTGGCTTATAAAGGTGAACTGGAAAAAGTACCTACGTTCAAAGACAAAGTACGTATGCAGCCCGAGAATGTTAATGCCGGTTTGCTTACATATCCTGTACTCATGACGGCTGATATATTGATACACCGTGCTGTGAAAGTGCCGGTAGGTAAAGACCAGGAGCAGCATGTGGAAATGGCGCGCAACTTTGCACATCGCTTCAACAGCCGCTATGGTGAATTGTTCCCTGAGCCGCAGGCTTTTAACTACAACGATGCGTTGATAAAAGTACCCAGCCTTGATGGTACAGGTAAAATGAGCAAAAGTGAGCATGGCAATGCAACACTATACCTTGCCGATGAAGATGACCTGATACGCAAAAAAGTGATGAAAGCGAAAACTGATAGCGGGCCGACTGAACATAACAGCGAAATGCCCGACTATATTCAGAATATTTTTCAGCTCATGCACCTGGTATCTACACCGGAAACTGAAGAAACATTCCGTAGTGCATACAATAACTGCACTATCCGCTATGGCGATATGAAAAAGCAACTGGCAGAAGATATGGTTACCTTCATCAGGCCAATACGAGAACGTGCTGCAGAGCTGCAAAAAGATGAAGCTAAGATTGGTAAAATACTGAAGGAAGGCGCTGAAAAAGCGCGGGTAAGTGCATCGAAAACAATTGCCGAAGCCAGGAAGTTAATAGGAATAAATTATTACTAATTGCGAGGTTTTTAAACTTCGCATCATTATCTTGTACATCTCTAAGGGTTACTCATGCCATCAAAACGTGCTCCAAAACATATAGCTATTGCCGGTAACATAGGCGCAGGCAAAACCACGCTTACGCAAATGTTGGCGAAGCACTATAAATGGCAGCCGCATTTTGAAGATGTAGAGCATAACCCATACCTGGTTGATTTTTATGAGGATATGCCCCGCTGGTCTTTCCCGTTGCAGATATACTTTCTGAACAACAGGCTGAAGAGCTTGCTGGAGATACGCGATGGCAATGAGAGCGTAATACAGGACCGTACCGTGTATGAAGATGCGTACATCTTCGCACCCAACCTGTACGATATGGGCCTTATGACCAAGCGCGATTATGAGAACTATTCTTCTTTTTTCGAATCGCTGAAGAAAATGGTAAAACCACCCGATTTGCTCATCTACCTGAAAGCGTCTATACCTACCTTGGTCGACCAGATACAGAAGCGTGGCCGTGAATACGAAGAAAACATCAGGCTCGATTATTTAAAAAGGCTGAACGAGTTTTACAACAAGTGGATAGACAAATACAACGATGGGCCTTTACTGGTTGTAGATGTGGATACACTTCATTTTGAAGAAAGCGAAGAAGCCCTGGCTGAAGTAGTGCGACGTATTGACGCGCAGATCAATGGGCTTTTTTAGTAAAAGCTGTAACTTTCTTACAATTATCCCGATATATTTAAGGCCGGATAAATACTTAAACATACTGCAATGAAAAAATGCTACGCT
The DNA here is from genome assembly GCA_965650105.1 of uncultured bacterium. Taxonomy (GTDB): domain Bacteria; phylum Bacteroidota; class Bacteroidia; order Chitinophagales; family Chitinophagaceae; genus Polluticoccus. The sequence continues at coordinate 2,194 of CBFGNI010000097.1, forward strand.
TTTGCGTTGTTATGCTTTTTTGTTGGCTGCGTGCAGGCTATGGCAGGCACGCTTAAAGGTAAAGTGACGGACGAGAAAGGGGATGGGTTGCCTTTTGCCACCATATACATACAAGGTACTGCAATAGGTACAACTGCAAATGCTGATGCTGAATATCAGTTGAACTTGCAACCGGGTACCTACAAAGTGGTTTGCCAGTTCATGGGCTTCAGGCAAGCGATATTCAGTACAACAATAAAAGGCAACGAAGCAGTAGCGCATAATTTCTTATTGCAAGAGCAAACATTGGAGCTGAAAAATGTTGTGGTTAAGGCCAATGCCGAAGACCCCGCTTATGGCATTATCCGTAAGGTTATACAACGCCGCGGGTTTCACCTCGATCAAATTAAATCGTTCCAAACTTCTATATACCTGAAAGGGGTGTTTCGTAACCGTATCATGCCTAACTCTATTGCGGGCGTTATGAAGAAAAAAGATGGAGAGACTGTAAAAAGTGAATTTGGGTTAGACTCTACAGGGAAAGGTATTTTATACCTCTGTGAACAGGAAGCCGACTATTATTCAAAGGCCCCTGATAAGCGGCATACTGTCATACGTTCGGTTAAACAGAGTGGCGACCCTAAAGGAATGGGCCTCAGCCGTATGCCGCCAATCGTTACTTTTTACGAGAACAATGTAAATCCATTCATTGGTGCAGCACCACGTGGTTTAATATCACCTGTTAGCGATAATGCGCTTAACTACTATAAATACAAATACCTCGGTGAGTTTCAAGAGAATGGGTATACTATTGATAAGATACAGGTAACACCAAAACGCTTGTACGAGCCTTTGTTTACAGGTGTCATTTATATTGCTGAAGAAGATTGGGTGATACACAGTCTTAAACTGACCGCAACAAAAACTGCCAACCTGCAAACGCTCGATACGCTTAAAATAGAACAGGTACACCTGCCATTAAAGAAAGATGAATGGGTAGTGAAAAGCCAATTGCTATACCCAACTTTAAATGTATTAGGCTTCGATGTATCCGGTTATTTTATGACGGTGTACAACAACCAGAAAATAAACGAGCCGATACCCGATAGCATTTTTGAAACAAAAATTATCAGCGAGTACGACCCTGCCGCTAATAAAAAAGATACTACTTACTGGAGTGCTAACCGGGCTGTGCCATTAGAGGCCGATGAGAAAAACGACTATGTGGTAAAGGATAGTTTACGTATCAGGTTTTCCGATCCGCAGTATATCGATTCAATGCGTAAGGAATATAATAAGCCTACTATGGGTAGCTTTTTATTATCGGGCTTGAATATGGACACCAGAGAATATAAAAATAATATCCGTACAAATGCCATATTAAGTCCCGTAAACCCACTGGTGAGTTTTAATTCTGTTGAAGGACTGGTGGTAGCGCCTAAAGTGTACTGGAGCCATGAGGTGGACACCTATACGCATATCAATACCGTTGCTGCTGCACGTTATGGTTTTAGCAACGACCGCTTCAATGCGATAGCGAAGATTAGCTATCGTAAAGACAACAAAAACTGGCGCGATAAGTTTTGGCAGGTAGGCGTGCAGGGTGGCAGGTATGTTTTTCAATACAATCCTATTAGTAGTATGTATCCTTTATACAATACAATTTCAACATTGCTGTATGCTAAAAACTACATGAAGTTGTATGAACGTTGGGACGCTGCATTGTTCTTTGAAAAAGATCATGGCAATGGCTTTAGCTGGAATATAAAACTGAATTACCAGGAACGTACACCTTTAGATAATACTACAGGCTATTCATGGGCAAAGAATGCAGAATCAAAGCTAACAAGCAATACGCCAAATGTGCCGGCTACTTTAGCATGGGCGCCGCACAATGCGGTGATCGCCAAGATCGCTCTGTCGTACCAACCCGGTTATACTTATACGCAATATCCCGGTTACAAAGAACCTAACAAAAGCAGGTGGCCTGTATTTACTTTAGCTTATGAAAAAGGTATCCCCGATATCTTAAACAGCAAAACAGATTTCGATAAGTGGCGTTTTACTGTCAACGATAACCTCAGGCTAAAAATATTCGGTGCGCTCGATTATAGCATTTCAGTAGGTGGCTTTATAAACGATAAAGCTGTGGCCATACCTGACCTGCTGCATTTTTCTGATAACCAGATAACCCTTGCTGCGCCGTATATGCAAAGCTTTCAGTTAATGCCATACTACCAATACAGCAATCATGAGAATATATACGGCGAAGCGCATATAGAGTATTCTATGAAAGGGTTGCTGACCAACAAAATTCCATTACTACGCCAGGCACAATGGTATCTTGTATTAGGTAACAATACCTTCTACGCTGGCAGCAACAATTACTATACAGAAGCTTTTGCAGGTGTTGATAATCTGGGTTATAAATGGGCGCGCTTTTTACGTTTGGATGTAGTACAATCCTGGAACAGCCTGAACCGGCCTGCTATAGGGCTTAGGTTGGGTATAAAGCCTGGTGGGCTGGTACGCATACGCCTTAATAATGATGCACCCGGTGAATGGTAAGTATTGAACTTACTTTTTATATACTCTGTTGAGCAGGTTCAATATAGGGTTGGTCATTAGTGTGGTTAATAGTGCCATAATCACCATCATAGTAAATATTTGTGGTGTAAGTATGCCCAGGTCGTAGCCAATATTCAGTACGATCAATTCCATCAGCCCGCGCGTATTCATCAGGGCACCAATGCTCAGGCTTTCATAAGTCGGTTCGCCCGATAATTTCGCGGCAAGTGAACTGCCGCCAAACTTACCCGCAACGGCAACTGCAATTATCAACAAGCACACAGACCACAATGAAACAGTATTCAACAAGCCAATCTCAGTGCGCAAACCGGTGAGCACAAAAAAGATTGGTAAAAACAAAACCACCGAAACATCTTCTATTTTATTAATGATGATATGCCTGAAGTTCCATTCAAGTGGCATAATAACACCTGCCATAAATGCGCCAAACAACGCATGTATGCCAATTACTTCGCAGCAGTAAGCACTTAATAAAAGCACAACAAAAATTATAGCAACTGTAGATTGGCGTATCACTTTACTTTCAGCAGCATTTTTTGATAGCTTTTTCAGCAATGGCCTTATTGCAAATAGCATGACGCATACATAGGCTATCGCTTCCAGAAAAGTATATAGCGATGTTTCTAAACCTTGCGAGTTAACTATAGCCACTACAAGCGCCAGCAGGCACCATCCTGTTACGTCGTCTATAGCCGCGCTGGCCATCGATATAACACCAAATCTTGTGCTGCCAATATTGCGTTCGCGAATTATGCGCGCCAGTACAGGGAAGGCGGTAATACTCATGGCTGTACCCATAAACAATGCGAATGCATAGAAAGGAATATTTACCGGTGCAAATTCTTTGTACAGGAAAAATGCCAGCGAAGCGCCCAATGCAAACGGGATAAGGATACTTGCATAGCTGATAAACAGGGCTGTTTTTACTTTTTGCTTTATTATATTCAGGTCAAGCTCCATGCCTATTACAAACATGAAGAGTATTAAACCCACCTGGCTCAGCATCTGCAAATTGCCGAATGATGTTACTGGAAATAGAAATAGGTTGAAAGATGGAGCAATAGCGCCCATTAGCGATGGCCCCAGTGCAATGCCTGCAACAATTTCACCCATTACAGCAGGCTGGCCTATTTTCTGAAACAGGTAAGCAAACACTCTTGCCGCTATTATAATCACAATAAGCTGAAGTATAAATATTGCAAGGGCGCTATGCATGGGTAATAAGAATTTGGGAAAAATTACTGTTTAAAAATAATTATCAATAATTATCCCATAATTAAATAAAAGATTTTCCCTGTCGGTGCGCGATATTTTATTGTATTGTAGAGAAGTGGTCAGGGTAAGCCATTTCTTTAATTTGAATCCAACTGTTGTATTCGATTTTAGAATATAATCGTTACTATATGTAAACGATGGCTGCCAGAAGTTGCTGGTTTCAAAGCGTATCAAACCTTTTATTAAAAAGCGGCAGGATACACGCAAGGAATTACGATATGTGCTATAGGTTTCGCGTATAGTGTCTTGCAGAAATATATCGCTTGTTTCAAACAACACACCTTCGCTAATATTTATTTTAGCTTCTTTACTATCTAGTACATCGTATGCCACACCGCCCCCCGCTTGTAACTGGTTTATTATTTTTAGTGAATAGCTGGTGGTATAATTCAAAAGTCCCCAGTAGTAAAAATGGGGTAGGGTCTTGTACAAATTAAAATCTACTGCGGCGTTATAGTCATTATTCATCAGGCTGCCGTTTTGCTTGCCATACACATAACTGTTCAGCAGGTTGAGCGATATGCTTTTTTTGCGAACACCAAACTTCAGCGAGTTATTAAGCACATAAGCGGTGCCATCGTTAGTGCGGTTAATATTGCCTGTGGCGGCCAGGTTGAAATGATATTGTAAGCTATCGTTGAATTGGGCCCTTGTCTCGGCCGAGATAAATAGCAGCGCCAATAAGCAAAGAAGCTTGTTCATAAGCGGAGGTTTAAAACGGTGTGAAATAAAAAACCTCGTAGATATTAGCTACGAGGCTTTTAAGTGTAGTCCGACCAGGATTCGAACCTAGACAAACAGTACCAAAAACTGTGGTGCTACCGTTACACCATCGGACTAACCTGTTTGTGGCTGCAAAGGTAAAGGACGTTTCTAAAAAGGCAAAACTTTTTTCAGAAATATTTTTTAAACATACATTAATTAAAGCTGGTAAAATTTATCCGTTTTATGCGGTAAGTCATCTCTAAAACTCATCTTTTTCATTTAGGTTTGTAGCCGTTACCCGTTTAACATTTTTGTATCATGTCTCATGCGGCAAACCCGCGTCAATACGTTATAAGGTTTATTTTCATCGGCGTTGCCGCTGTTATACTTGTGCGCCTTTTTTTTCTTCAGCTATTCGAAGATAAATACAAGATAATGGCCAATGATATTGCTATTTATCGTAAAGTGGTATATCCGCCCAGAGGCGTTATTTACGATAGGAATGGCAAAGTAATGCTCTACAACCAGGTGGTGTACGATCTGATGGTCACACCAAACAGTGTATCAAAAAAGCTGGATACCTCTGCCCTTTGCGATGTATTAGGCATTAATATCCCAACTTTCGAAAAGCTGCTGGATAAAATACGCATCAAGAATGGCCCCATGCGCAAAGGTGCGCTTATTGAAGAGTTGACACCCGCGCAAACCGCCCGTTTTCAGGAAAATATATACCTGTTCCCCGGTTTCGAGCTTTCTGAAAGGCATACACGCTCTTACCCCAATAGTAGTGCGGGGGTAGTTTTGGGTTATATTGGCGAGGTATCGCCGGGCATGCTGCAGCGCGATCGCTATGTATCTTACAACCAGGGCGACTATACAGGCTTCGTGGGTCTTGAGAACAGCTACGAAGAAGTGCTGCGCGGCCAGCGTGGTGTTTACTTCCTGGAGCGCGATAACTTCAACCGCCCTCGCGATCCTTATAAAGGCGGCGCTTTGGATACACCTGCAGTGGCAGGTCGCAGCCTGGAGCTATACCTGGATGCTGAACTGCAGGAATACGGCGAAAAGCTTATGGCCAATAAAATTGGCAGTGTAGTAGCTATCGACCCTAAAACAGGTGGCATTCTCTCCATGATAAGCGCGCCCAGCTACGATCCCAATATGCTGAAGGGCAGGGAGCGCAGTAAAAATTTCTCGAAGCTGTACCTCGATGCTACGCATCCTTTACTGAACCGTGCTACACAGGCCACGTACCAGCCGGGCTCTGCCATGAAACCCATGACCGCACTCATAGCGCTCGATGTGGGCGCCATCACCCCGTCTTTTGGTTATCCTTGCGGCGGTGGCTACTATGCTTGCGGCAAGCGTATTGGTTGCACGCACAGTGGTGGCGGCCATGCCGCTAACCTGAGGCTGGCACTGGCCAACTCCTGCAACTCTTATTTCGTACATATTTTCCGTCTTACTATCGATTCGAAAAAGTTTGGTAATGTAAAGCATGGTGAAGAAGTGTGGCACGACTACTGCAACTCTTTTGGCTTTGGCCGCCCAACAGGTGTAGATATTCCTTATGAAGGCAAAGGCCTTTTGCCCGATACGAACCTGTACAACAAAATGTATAACGGATCGTGGAACTCCTGCACTATGCTGTATGTAGGTATGGGGCAGGGCGAAATAGCGCTGACACCTATACAGCTGGCCAATGCAATGTGCATCATTGCCAATAAAGGTTATTATTATACGCCGCACTTTGTCAAGTCCATCAATAAAAACCCTAACGACAGCCTGCTGAGGCCATACCATGAAAAGCATGTAGTGACGCACATACCCGATAGCACTTTTGCTATTGTGGCGCGTGGCATGCAAGATGTGGTAGAACATGGTACCGGTACGGTAGCGAAGCTGGATGGCATTGCAATAGCTGCTAAAACAGGTACTGTTGAAAATAAGGCCATAGTGAATGGAGTAGCTATGAAAATGCAAAACCACTCGGTATTTGTATCATTCGCTCCTGTCGATGATCCTAAAATAGCCATTGCGGTTATTGTGGAAAATGCAGGCTATGGCGCTACCTGGGCGGGCCCGGTGGCCAGCCTTATGATGGAAAAATATCTTACCGATACCGTATTGCCCAAGCGCAAGTACCTGGAAGATAAAATGTACAACGCACATCTTATTACCAAGTACACCTACATCATCGACTCGGCTAACAGGCTGAAAGCACGTATGCGTGATGAAAGGAAGCTTGCCCAAAAACGATATGAAGATAGCGTAGCGCACGTAACAGATTCGATAATGGTAACACGGTGGCTGAAGAAAACATACATGACTAAACAACAGAAGCGATAAGTATAGCTATGGCAAACAGCAATACAAGTAAATCTATATTTGGCAGGCTCGATGGTATCACACTGTTGTTTTACCTGGCATTGGTAGCTATCGGGCTGCTGGCTGTTTTTTCTGTTGAATACCGCCGTACCGATCCTTCTATATTCATGATGGGTAAAAGCCACATGCGCCAGGCTATATGGTTGGGCATCTCGTTGTTTGTGGGTTTGCTTATCGTGTGGACCGATAGTAAGTTCTTTTCATCTATTGCTTACTTATCATATACCATTGGCATCTTCCTGCTAGTCATTACCATATTTGCCGGGGTCGATGTAAAGGGCTCCCATTCCTGGTTAGGGGTGGGTAGTGTAAGGTTTCAGCCCGGCGAAGTGTGCAAAATATTTACATCGCTCGCTATTGCCAAGTTCCTCTCTTCGCCCGAAACAAATTTTAAAACGCTTAAACACCGGCTTATAGGTGCCGCTATGGCGCTGGGCCCTGCGGTACTTATTATACTGCAAAAAGAAACGGGGCTTGCCCTTGTGTATTTCTGCTTCCTGCTGGTCATGTATCGCGAAGGTTTGCCTAACGCTATACTGGTTACCGGTATCCTGGCAGTGGCACTTACGCTGGCTACTTTGTTGGTCGATAGAACAGTACTGTTCATTATACTTACTGCGTTAACTATTCTTATAGGCGTACTGATGCGCAGAGAGTTCAGGCGCGATAGTATTTTCCGCATCCTGCTTATTGGCGCATGGCTTATCAGCGTGCTTTTCTCACAGGTAATAGTGCCGTTCGCATTTAAAAATGTTTTGCAGAAACACCAGATAGA
>CBFGNI010000098.1:0-9880 GCA_965650105.1 uncultured bacterium
CGCAAGCCATCGGCAAAGAGAACTTCAAAGAGCAACTTTTACAATACTTCCCCCAGGAAAAAGCAGCCTTAGATAAATACCTTCAGTTACTTACACGGGTTGGTGATCATTTTCCGCTCTACCGTTTACGGGCAGGCGATGCAAGCGAAAAAAGTGCCGTCAGCAATTGGCAACTAAATACGGTGATGAACGATATCACCAGCAACAAAAAACTGCAACAAGTTCTAACAGGTAACAATCTGCTATACGCCGGCACCGAAACACAAACACCTTTCTACCTGCACGCCTTGGTTTTAGAAAGCTATATACACAGCGCGCATAAAGTAGTACCGGGTAGTTCACAAATATCCAAACACCTTTGGCAACAGATACTGGCGCACGGTGGTGAACTTTTTAAAGATACCGAAGTAATAAAACTACAGGAGGAAAATGGTGTGCTTACCTATGCCGAAACAGCCGACGGCGAACGCTATTATGGAAAACAATTCATTGCCAACATTGCCCCCGAAGTTTTACTAAAGTTAATTGACGGCAATACCATACGCCCTGCATACCGCAACCGCATAAACGGACTGGAGCAAACAACATCTTGCTTCATGCTGAATATTGTTTTGGAGCCCAGCACAGTACCTATGCGCCACTACAATATCTATTGGAATGCATCACATAACGTATGGCAAGCAGTCGATTACAAGCCTAACGAATGGCCGGCTAACTATGCTGTATTTTTTACCGAAGATGCAGAACACCCCGGTTTTGCTGAATCTGTTTCTGTGCTCTCTTATATGCATTACAGCGAGGTAGCACAATGGCAGGATACTAAGAACCTAACCGCCCACCGCGAAGACCGTGGTGATAGCTACCGCGAATTCAAACAACAGCGCAGCGAATTGCTGCTCGATAAGCTCTATCAACGCATACCTGAACTAAAAGGCAATATATTGGCTCATAGCGCCGCTACCCCACTCACCTACCGCGATTATACGGCCACGCCAAAGGGCTCGCTCTATGGCATCTTAAAAGACGTAAACAAGCCTGCAGAGACTACTATCTCCACCCGCACCCGCATACCCAACCTTTTACTCACAGGCCAAAATGTAAACCTGCACGGTGTGCTGGGTGTAAGTATCACAGCCATTGCCACAAGTACAGAATTAGTAGGTATAGATCGTTTGCTTGGTAAGATCAATTCGTAATCACTGGCACAATTTTTCAACCCTTAATGGTAAAGCAATTACCATGAAAGCGTTTACCTATATCATATTATTTAGCACATTGACTTTCAGCTGTATAGCACAAACAAAAAAAGAACGTCTGCTGGAAAAGCAGCAACCTGTAAAGATCATCCCCAACGATTCTATGCGGTATAATATGCCAATACAAAAAACAGATACCTACCGCAATAATATGCCTGTAATTGACACTGATACATCGCGTGTAAAAGCAAAATAAACTTGCGCAAATACACCGCTACATTGTCGCCAATACACCGCCTCTCATTTATCTGTTATGTAGATATTTGTATCGAACCTAAACGCTAAAACAATGGACAAACTGCATTACGACATCGATATCAACGCACCTCGCGAAAAAGTATGGCAGATACTTTGGAACGATGATACCTACCGCAAATGGACCGCAGCTTTTCACCCCGGTTCTTTTGCTGAAAGCGACTGGAACGAAGGCAGCAAGATATTATTTCTGGGTCCCGACAGAAGCGGTATGGTATCCAGAATCGCAAAGAAGGTAGATAACGAATACATGTCTTTCGAGCACTTGGGTGAACTGAACAAAGGTGTAGAAGACCTTACCAGCGACCGCGTAAAAGCTTTTGCAGGATCGCACGAAAACTATACACTGAAAGAAGTAGATGGCAAAACCCGCCTATCGATGGATATGGATGTGAATGAAGAATTTAAGAAGATGTTCGAGGGAATGTGGCCAAAAGCCCTGCAAAGCATACAGGAACTATCAGAGGCTAACTAAAAAGCCGATCAATCATAACACAAAAAAGCAGGAGTTTAACCCTCCTGCTTTTTGAATTTTTACTTTTGAATTTTGCATTACCAACCCAGCAGGTAGGCAAATATCAGCGGCGCTACAATCGTAGCATCACTTTCTACTATGAATTTAGGGGTGTTGATATCCAACTTACCCCAGGTTATTTTTTCATTAGGCACTGCACCACTGTACGAACCGTAAGAAGTAGTGCTATCGCTTATCTGGCAGAAGTAGCTCCAGAAAGGCACATCATGCCATTCCAGGTCTTGATACATCATAGGCACTACACATATCGGGAAATCGCCCGCTATACCACCACCTATCTGGAAGAAACCAACACCTTTATCGCCAGAGTTAGCACGGTACCATTCGCTTAGCCATACCATGTACTCGATACCGCTTTTCATGGTGCTTGCCTTCAGTTCGCCTTTTATGCAGTACGATGCGAAGATGTTACCCATGGTACTATCTTCCCAGCCCGGTACTATTATCGGCAGGTTCTTTTCAGCAGCAGCTATCATCCAGCTATGTTTAGGGTCTATTTCATAGTCCGCTTTCATTACTTCGCTCAGCAGTAACTTATACATAAACTCATGCGGGAAATAACGTTCACCCTTTTCTTCAGCATCTTTCCATATTTTAAAGATGTGCTTCTGTATGCGGCGGAACGCTTCTTCTTCAGGTATGCAGGTATCAGTTACACGGTTAAACCCTTTTTCTAAAAGGTCCCACTCGTCTTGCGGGCTCAGGTCGCGGTAGTTAGGTACGCGTTTGTAGTGTGTATGTGCTACCAGGTTCATCACATCTTCTTCCAGGTTGGCACCCGTGCAGCTTATTATTTGCACTTTATCCTGGCGTATCATTTCCGCCAGCGATATACCTAATTCAGCAGTACTCATAGCACCCGCCAGCGATATAAGCATCTTGCCGTTTTCAAGCAAATGTTGTTCGTATCCCTTAGCAGCATCTACCAATGCGGCGGCATTGAAGTGGCGGTAGTGGTGTTGTATGAACTCCGATACAGGTCCTTTATTCATTGTATATCTTTTTATATGCTTAAATCTTGTAAACTAAAAAGCAAGCAGGTATCAACCTGCATGCTTCTTATCTTGTCGTATATCTTACCGGCTTATGCTACTGTTTCCTTGTCCTTTTGCTTGGCTATGAATTTTTTTATCCATGCTGTCGTCATCGATTTTGGACGCTCCAGCGGGAAGCCCAATGCACGGTCCCAGCACAAGCTAGCCAATACACCCAGTGCACGCGATACACCAAACAATACTGTATAGAAATCTTCTTCTACTAAGCCGTAGTGTTTCAGCAATGCACCCGAATGCGCATCTACATTAGGCCATGGGTTTTTAATTTTGCCGGTAGCTTCCAATATATCCGGTGCAACCTCGTACACATTCCATACGGTCTGTACTATCGGGTCGTCAGGACAATGTTTTTTAGCAAACTCCATTTGTGCAGTAAAACGGGGGTCAGTTTTACGCAGTACGGCATGGCCATATCCCGGTACAACTTTACCTTCACTCAATGTTTTCTTGATATAGTCACCTATCTGCTCTTTGGTAGGTTGTTGTGTATTCAGGTCAGCACACATTTCTTCTATCCAGCGTATCACTTCCTGGTTGGCCAGGCCGTGCAACGGGCCGGCGAGGCCGGTCATTCCTGCTGTGAAAGCAAGATAAGGATCGCTTAGGGCCGAGCCTACAAGGTGCGTGGCGTGGGCCGATACGTTACCGCCTTCATGGTCGGCATGTATGGTCATGTACAGGCGCATCAGTTCTTTGAAGCCGTCATTGTCAAAACCCATCATGTGCGCAAAGTTCGCACTCCAGTCAAGCATGCCATCAGGCTGTATATGTTCGCCATTTTTATATTTCCTGCGGTATATATATGCGGCAATACGTGGCAGGCGTGCTATCAGGGTCATTGTGTCTTCATACACATAATCCCAATGATCTTTTTTGCTGATACCTTCTTTATATGCTTTTGCGAATTTCGACTCTGTTTGCAATGCCAATATAGCTGTGCAAAACTGTGTCATTGGATGTGTAGATAGTGGGAATGCTTCAATTACGTCGAACACATGATTAGGTACGTGCGAGCGCCGCGCCCATGTGGCTGAAACATGTTCAGCATCTTGCTGGCTAGGTACTTCGCCTAATAGCATTAAATAAAACAAACCTTCCGGCAATGGCTCTTTTCCACCTTCAGCATGTGGTAATTTTTCCCTTAGTTCGGGTATTGAAAAACCGCGAAAACGAATACCTTCATTCGAATCGAGTAACGATGTTTCTGTTATCAATCCCGGTATGCCACGCATACCCTGGTACGCCTGTGCTATTGTTACTTTATCTAAAACCTTGTCGCCATGTTGCGCAAGTATTTCCTTTATCTCTTTTGCCTGCTCATCGGCTTTTTCCTTAAAGCCGTCTTTGATGTAGCCCATAAAAAATTATCGGTATTTATTAGGTCTGAAAAAAATTGAAAACGCCCAAAGTTAATAAAACAGAATTATGTTAGCGTCAACAAACATATATAAACTAAAAACATAAGTTTCAGTTCCAATATTGAAAAATCAGCAATAATTTAAACAGCAATTAAAGTAAATAATTAAGTAAATTTGCTATTGAATATATTGCGCTATAAAATGACAAAGCATCGATAGTTTAAAATAATTCATCTATGTTGTTCAAAATTGTTCGATCAGTGAAAACGGCCCATGCGACAATTACCCTTTAAATACAATACAGTAAAGCATTTACAGACAGGCTGTCGCACAGGAAATTTTTTATTTTTCCCAGTTTTTCAACAAAAATGAACAACAGATATAGAATGATATAATATCACAGATTTATGAACCCGATTCCATCATCACCTGCAAATGCCTTCTTTACCCTTTCAGTATGGGTATCAGTAATAATTACCTGGCCAAAATCTTCGCTGCGTATTATGGCTAACAGAGCTTCAATACGCTGCTGGTCAAGCTTTTCAAAAATATCATCTAGAAGCAATATTGGTAAATGGCCCAGCTCTTTGTATAGGTATGTGTATTGCGCCAGTTTCAAAGCAAAAAGGAAACTCTTTTTCTGCCCTTGCGATGCATATTGTTTTAACGGGTTATCCTGCAGTAAAAATGCCCAATCGTCTTTATGTATGCCTTTCGAGGTACGCTGCAGACGCATATCTTGCTGCAGACTAGCCTTCAGCCAGTCGTGCAGGCTTTTCTGGTCAAGGTCGCTTTCGTACTGCATGGCTATCACCTCTTTACCCCCCGAAAGTTTATGATAGTAATCATTCAACAGGGGCAGGAAGGCTGTATTAAATACCCGGCGCAAGCCATGTATATAAGTACCGTCTTCCGCCAGGCATGCATCATAATAGTCCAGCTCGGCAGTACTTGTGGTTTGGTTGGCCTGCATTTTCAGCCAGGCATTGCGCTGCTGCAATACACGCTGGTAGCGCATCAGGCGTTCCAGGTACTCTCTGTCGGTTTGGCCAAGTATGCTATCCACCCATTTACGGCGCAGCTCGCTGCCCTCATTTATCAGTTCAATATCATCCGGGGCTACCATTACAGCCGAATAGCGCCCTATATGATCAGTAAGTTTGTCATACTCTACCTGGTTGTGAAATACTTCCTTTTTGCCCTGCTTCCATTTACAGCTAATGGTCTCATCGGTGTTATTACGGTCAAAAACACCTTCCACCCTAAAACCATCAAGACCTTTTTGCACGCTATTCTGCTGATAAGCACTGAAATAGCTCTTGGTATAGCACAGGTAATACACTGCATCCAGCAGGTTGGTCTTGCCACTGCCGTTGGGTCCCGTAATACAGGTTATAGGTTGTTGAAACTCAAATAAACCCGATGAATAATTGCGAAACTGGAGTAATGTTATTTTCTTTAACCTGTTCAAACGAAAAAGGAACGAAAGTTTTTATAAATTCGCACAAATTTAGACAAACCGTGCAGACCACATTCAGTAAAGAAACATATTTAAAATGGTATGAGATGATGCTGTTGTTGCGCCGTTTTGAAGAAAAAACGGGACAGCTATACGGCATGCAGAAAATACGTGGTTTTTGCCACCTGTATATTGGGCAGGAAGCTGTAGCAGCAGGTGCTATTAGCGCAATACGCGAAGACGATAATATCATCACCGCCTACCGCGATCATGGCCTTGCCATAGCAAAGGGCATGTCGCCAAACGAATGTATGGCAGAATTATACGGCAAAGCTACCGGCTGCACCAAGGGTAAAGGCGGCAGTATGCACTTTTTCAGCAAAGAAAAACGCTTTTTCGGTGGCCATGGCATTGTAGGTGGGCAAATAGGGCTAGGTGCAGGTATCGCTTTTAGCGACCAGTATCTTGGTAACGACCGCGCTACGCTTTGTTTTTTTGGTGATGGAGCCGCCCGCCAGGGTATGCTGCACGAAACATTCAATATGGCGGTGCTTTGGCAGTTACCAGTTGTATTCATTTGTGAAAACAACCACTACGCAATGGGTACTTCAGTTGAACGTACATCGAAGGTGCTCGATATATACCGCCTTGCTGATGCTTACGATATGCCCGGCGACTCGGTTGATGGTATGAGCTGTGAAGAAGTACATAAAGCTATTGAACGCGCGGTGCGCCGTGCACGCGAGAAAGGTGGGCCAACCTTCCTGGAAATAAAGACTTACCGCTATCGTGGCCACTCTATGAGCGATCCGGCTAAGTATCGTAGTAAAGAAGAGGTGGAAGACTACCGTGAAAAAGACCCTATTAACCAGGTGTTGAAAACCATTATGGATAATAAATGGGCTACGGAAGAAGAAATTGAAGCAATAGGCGAAAAAATAAAGCAAGAAGTGGAAGCCAGCGTGCAATTTGCCGAAGAAAGCCCATGGCCCGATGATAGCGAAGTGTACAAGGATATATATGTTGAAGATGATTATCCTTATATTACCGACTAAATACTAAATCACACTAACCAAATAGTAATACCTATATTTTAAAATTAGATGGCAAACACAGCAAGAAACAAACCCGGTGAAGAAAGGATAACTACTGTTGAGGAAGGCAACCCATTAGTAAACCTGCAGAGCAGATACGAGCAAAAAAAAAAGGGCATCAATACCATAATAACAGTAGTACTATTGTTAATAATAGGCTTCTTTGCATACCAAAAGCTATACAAAGCACCACAGGAAACTAAAGCTGCAAACGCTGTGGTTGACGCACAGCACTATTTTGAGGCAGATTCAATAAACAAAGCATTGAATGGTGATGGACAGCATCCCGGATTTCTGAAAGTGATGAAAAAATATAGCGGCACACCTACTGCTAATCTTTGCCATTACTATGCGGGTATCTGCTATTTGAAAACCGGCGATTTCAAAAACGCTATTAAGCACCTTGAAGACTTTAATGGCAAAGGCACTATTGCAGAAAAAGCTGCTTATGGTGCTTTAGGTGATGCATATATGGAAAGTGGCAACATTAAAAAAGGTATAGAAAATTATAACAAAGCCGCAGCCGATAAAAATGATGCAGTTCTGACACCAATGTATCTTTCCCGCGCAGGTATGGCATACGAAAAAAATGGCCAGACTGAAGAGGCTAAGAAAGCATACATCCGTGTGCGAGACGAATTTCCTCAAAGCATGCAGGCACGCGACATGGATAAATACCTTGCACGCCTGGGTGTTTTAGACTAAGCAGGGCAAACTTTAACGATTAAAAAATCTTCACTCCCTGTTTTCCTTTGATGGCAACAGGGAGTTTTCTTCTTATGGCATATTCACAGCACAGCACAGCACTGGGCGATACTACTCCCCTGCGAAGCCTTTCAAAGCCAAGGCTGGCCATCGTTTACACAGAATGGAACGACAAGATAGTAGGCGAGCTGGTAAACGGTTGCGAACAGGTTGCAGCGCAGTTTGGTAGTGTTATAACACATAAGATAGCAGTGCCCGGCGCTTTTGAATTGCCCTTTGCATGCAGGCAGATATGGGATAGAACAATGGGCAGCACTGATGCACCTGAAGCAATCATAGCTTTTGGTACCGTGATACGCGGTGGTACACCCCACTTCGAATATGTATGTAAGGCAGTGACGGAAGGCATTACACAACTGAATGTTACCTTACCTATACCTGTTATCTTTGGTGTACTTACTTTAGACAACGAAGCCCAGGCATGGGAACGCCTTGGTGGCAGCCATGGCCATAAAGGCGAAGAAGCTGCTGTTACAGCGCTTAAGATGATACATAATTCACGGACACTAAAATAGACGAACAATGCACAACGTACAGCTTTTCATTCCCTGCTTTGTAGACCAGCTATACCCTGAAACAGGTATGAATATGGTGAAGGTATTGGAGAAATTAGGCTGTAAAGTGACATACAACCCCAGTCAAACCTGCTGCGGACAACCTGCTTTCAATGCTGGTTACCAAGACGATGCCAAGGCTGTTGCCAAAAAGTTCCTGCACGATTTTGATGGCGATGGTTACATAGTAGGCCCAAGTGGATCTTGCACGGGCTTTGTGCGTAATTATTACAACAACATGCTGGAGAATAGCCCTGACAGACTGTTGAGCGACAAGGTACGTGGCAAGATGTACGAATTCACCGAGTTTCTTACCGAAATACTAAAGGTAGAAGACATAGGTGCCAGTTTTGAAGGCAAAGCTACTTATCACGATGCTTGTGGTGCACTACGTGAATGTGGTATAAAACAAGGCCCACGCAAGTTGCTGGACAATGTAAAAGGGCTGGAACTGGTGGAAATGAAAGAGTGTGAAACCTGCTGCGGCTTTGGCGGTACGTTCGCCATTAAGTTCGAACCAATATCGTTAGGAATGGCGCAAACTAAAGTGAAGAGCGCTATGGATACAGGTGCCACCTACATGATATCAACCGATGTATCGTGCATGATGCATATACAAGGGTATATAAACAAGAATGGCTTGCCGATGCAAACCATTCATATAGCTGACGTTTTAGCCAGCGGCTTGTAATAACCCCACTACTTCCTAACCGGCACCGGCACTAACACAGGTTGTAATGTTTTGTTCTTCGATGCATGTTGCGTCATTTCATCCAGAATGATAATAGCGCCATTACCACCAATATCATAATGGCTCCCATAACCCAGGTCCATAGCCATGATAGATGCGACTGCCTTAGCCTTCTTGCTGGTACCCGCTATGTAGATATCAACATGCTTCTCGTTTATGTTTGGTATCAGCAGATCTTCGTAACCAGTAGGCAAAAAGCACTTGATAACGTGCTGAGATGAAGTAATAGATCTGATTGCCGCCGCAGTAGGTTGCGGGTTGCCTTCCATGAAAGCAGTATAGTCAATGATCACCTTCTTTCTTACATCACCTAATTGGTATGCTACATGCCTTGCTTCATCGGCAGTAGTAGCAATGAATATGATATCGGCTACACTGGCAGCGGCTTGTATACTTGTGTACTTAACATTCTTTGGCAGTGTTGAAATAAGTGGCTGTATATAGTCGTATTCACTGCCGATGAAAACGGTATGCCCGGCTTTAGCAAACTTCCTGGCTATTGTTTCAACACCTGTACCTATTAGTGCGATGTTCATGCTGGCGAAAGTCTTGTAGCTCATGATTAGTCGATTTTGAATAGTGGAATACAAGGGGGATAATGCCCTTTGACGATTCAAATATCATACGTAATACGGCCTAATAAAAGATGACTTCGGTCAGCAGAATGAGTAGAAAGCAGAAGAAATTGAAATGGTTAACTATACATATATTAAAAACAATATACCACCTACTTTGATGATTACAATCATTTTTCTAAAAGAGAAAAAAGTTGAAGCAGTGAAAATGGCTGTTGCAAAC
>CBFGNI010000099.1:0-9865 GCA_965650105.1 uncultured bacterium
TATTGGCTACGATGCCACACTGCAAGGGGGTATCGTCAACAGCACCAGTGCCTACACAATACCGGCAACTGATGTACAAAGCTTGACCTTTACTAACTGCATGGGTATATGCTTAGCTTACAGGTCGTTTACACTTCTGGGCAGCTATACTTATTTAAGTAAGGAATTCAGTACAGGCACCTCACATTCATGGGGCGGCTTACAACTCGCCTACACCTTCTAGTTAAGGTCGCAGTCAATGCCTGGGTATGATGTGGCATTGGTACGATCCATCAGGTCGAGGCATTTTTTACGTCCCTCGTCTTTATTCTTTGCTCTTATCGATTCAATATAAGAAGAATGATTGCTACGTGCTGTACAGGCACAATCATAAGTTTTATCGCAGGAAGACACTAGCAATAGTGATGTAAAAAGACAAAGAGGTGTAAAGTATTTTTTCATAAGAACGGGAAATTATTATCACCCACGGTTAAAAATAATAATAATCATCAAAAATCAAGTATCAAATAATCATCTGCACTAAGAAAATACCACACATTTAGTTATTTTGGCAAACGATTTGCATTCACTAGTCAAAATAACTGCTATGAAAAGAACATTACTCTCAGTATCCGGTATTGCTGCTGGCCTTTTATTGCTGGCCTCCGGCTGCAAGAAAGTAGATTCGAACGACCTGAAAGATACCGTGCCTTATTACCAGGAATACACCGTAAGCTACGATAAAGCTGCGGCCACTACACATGCTACTGCACTGATACGCGTACGTGAGAAGAACGGCAGCCGCGTAGAGCTGACAAACGGAGCATACGTACATGCCAATGGTGTAGATGAAAACGATAAGCAACCAGCCAGCAACACATACAACTGGTTCTTCGCCAGTATTAAAGACATTCGTTTTGACCTGGCAAAGAATTCGGGCAATGTGATAACCAACATAGTAAGCACTACTGACATTGGCAACGTTGACTTTGCAGCGTCAATGCCTAACAGCTTTGCCAAAGGCACCGAATTCACTTTTGAATGGGCAGGCGATGACCTGGCAGCTGATGAAGAACTGAGCGCAACTATTACCGGTAAGAGTATGCAAAGCGCACTTGTACCCTGGACACAAGCCCTAACCATAAACGGCAGGCAGATAACCGTTTCTGCTGACGATGTGGCCAACATAATGGCCGGCGATGTAACTATCAAGCTGCAACGTGTGAAGAACAAAGCATTAGATGCTGCTGATGGCGACGCTGGTGGCAGCATAAAGATAACAGCTACTACTAACAGGGTACTTTCAATGAACTAGGTATCAGATATTGATAAATAAAAAGGGCGCTCATTGAGCGCCCTTTTTATTTACATGTGTTGTTGTATTTTTTTATCGAATACACCTTTTGGTGCTGCACCTACTTGTTTATCTACTACTTGTCCGTTTTTAATGAACAATACTGCAGGTATGCTGGTGATGCCGTAATTGATGGACAATTGCGGATTCTCATCAACGTTTACTTTACCAATGCTTACTTTGCCGTCGTATTCTTTAGCAAGCGCTTCAATAGTTGGGCCTAAAGCCAGACAAGGGCCACACCATGGTGCCCAGAAATCAATTACTGAAAGTTTATCGCCTTGTAATACTTCTGCTTCGAAATTTGCATCAGTGAATGTTGCTGCCATAACGGTTATTATTAATTATTGTTTTAAAAAAATAAGATTCAAAGTTACTATCAATATCGCAATTGGAATAATAGCCGAAGGAAATACCTCTATAAGCCTTCTATATCAATCGCGTTCTTACTAGTTATACATCATCAATATCATGCCACTTCAAGCGAGAACTTAAAGTCGTCATGATCTTGTAAATACTGCGTCAATTCGTCATTGATTTCCAGCCGTATAGACTGACTTTTCAGCTTTATTGACATTTTATCCATTTCATCCACAACCTGTAGTATCAGTTCTGTATTACCTACATATTGCTTCTGGTTATCATGCAGGAACTTCACCAGGTCGCGGTCAATTTTATGAAGCGGCAACAACAGGTGCATCTTCTTGGTCAGTGTTTTGCGCACCTGGTCGAGCAGGATGATACGATGTATCTGGAACTCCATAACACCCGGGCGGAACCTATGCTCCTGGTACACACCTTCAATCATTAGCTTCTGCCCGTTATCTATAAAATTGTTATAGGTAACATAGTTATTCTCCCAGAAAACTATCTCCTGGTTGCCGGAATAGTCGTTCAATATCATTTTACCAAACTTACTACCCTTCTTAGTGGTCATGTGGGCAGCGTCGGTAACAAAACCGGCAATGCGCACTGTTCTACCCCTATTGTTATCAATTTCACTGATAGGAATAAAATTATAATGTTCCATCTCGAACTTATAACCATCTAAAGGATGTGCACTCAGGTATATCCCGATCACTTCTTTTTCCTTGTCCAGCAGTTCCGACAAGGTCCAGGGTTCGCAGGCAGGCATTACCGGTGGTTTCACATCGGGCATCGTCATTTCGCCGAATAAGCTATTGCTGGCCATTGAAGAGCTTGCCTGAAACTGGTTGCCGAAGCGCACCAGCCTTTCCATACCAGTAACAGGATCGGTGGGCGGTGCATAAAAGTATTGTGCACGGTGCATGTCTTTAAAACTATCCATTGCACCAGCAAGCACCAGGCTTTCCAGCGATTTTTTATTAACAGTACGCTGGTTAACGCGCGATATAAAATCGTACACCGAAATATATGGACCGTTCGCTTCGCGCTCCATAATAATATCTTCCACCGCCGCTTCACCCACACCCTTAATAGCATTCATACCAAAGCGAACCACACTTTCCTTGTTTACCGAAAAACCTTTCAGGCTCTCATTCACATCGGGGCCTAACACTGCAAGGCCCATGCGCTGGCATTCCTCCATGTAGAACTTTATCTTATCGATATTGCCCTGGTTGTTCAGTACCGCAGCCATGAACTCTGCCGGGTAATGCGCTTTAAGATATGCTGTTTGATAGGCTACGAATGCATAGCAGGTGGAGTGCGACTTGTTGAATGCATACTGGGCAAATGCTTCCCAGTCGGTCCATATTTTTTCAAGTTTGTCTTCAGGATGCCCTTTTTGTTTGGCACCTTCCACAAACTGGCTTTTCATTTTATCCAGTACTGCCTTCTGCTTTTTACCCATTGCCTTACGCAATACGTCGGCATCACCTTTACTGAAGCCTGCCAGTTTTTGCGATAGCAACATCACCTGTTCCTGGTACACCGTGATACCATAAGTATCGCTCAGGTATTCTTCCATTTCAGGCAGATCGTATGCTATTTGCTCTTCGCCATTTTTACGCTTAATAAAGTTGGGTATATACTCCAGCGGGCCCGGGCGGTACAGGGCGTTCATCGCAATAAGATCATTGAACTTATCGGGCTTCAGCTCGCGCAGGTATTTTTGCATACCCGCACTTTCAAACTGGAAAGTAGCGTTGGTTTCTCCGCGCTGATACAACTCGTAAGTGGCTGCATCATCCAGCGGTATATTGTCTATTTCAATATCTAGGTTGTAATTCCGTTTGATAAGCGCCAGCGCATCTTTAATAATGGTAAGGGTTTTCAGGCCCAAAAAGTCCATCTTAATGACACCTGCGTTCTCAATTACGTTACCCTCAAACTGTGTTATCAGTAAGGAAACATCTTTTACGCTCGATACCGGTATGAGTTCGGTAAGATCTTTTGGTGCAATGATGATACCTGCCGCGTGGATACCAGTGTTGCGAACAGAGCCTTCCAGCTTTTCAGCAGAACGAAGTACCTGTCCGTGCACCGTATCGGCTGCGTATATTTCTCTTAACTTATTTACATTATCCAATTCCTCAGAACCTAGGCCTTCTTTTTCAGTAAGACTACCCTCACCTTTTATAGGTGCTTTCAGCAGGCGTTTTAAAGAAATCCCCGGGCGTTCAGGCACCAGTTTGGCCAGTCCGTTTGCATCAGGCAAAGGAAGATCCAACACACGCGATACATCTTTGATACTCATCTTGGCAGCCATGGTACCATAGGTAACAATATGCGCTACCTGGTTCTTACCATACTTGTCTACCACGTAGTCGATGACCTTCTGCCGACCAACGTCATCGAAGTCAGTATCTATATCGGGCATGCTCTTACGTTCCGGGTTCAGGAAACGCTCGAACAGGAGGTTATATTTTATGGGGTCGATATTGGTGATACCCGTACAATAGGCCACCACCGAGCCCGCAGCCGAACCACGGCCGGGACCAATGAATACACCAAGGTCCCTACCTGCACGTATGAAATCGGATACGATAAGAAAGTAGCCCGCAAAACCCATGGTTTTGATGGTAAACAACTCAAACTTCAGGCGCTCCTCTACTTCAGGTGTTATTTCACGGTAGCGTTCTTTTGCGCCCGTCCATGTAAGGTGTTCCAGATAAGCGTCCTGGTCGTCGTGAAACTCAGGCGGCACTTTAAAGTGTGGCAATAAGATATCGCGCTCCAGTTTCAGGGGCTTTATCTTATCCACAATCATATTGGTATTATCGATAGCTTCCGGCAGATCGCTGAAGAGCTTCGACATTTCATTGGTATTCTTGAAATAAAACTGGTCGTTATAGAAAGCGAAACGCTTATCCTTCATTTGCACATCATCATCGCTGAAGTCCTTCATGCTAGGTGTGCTCTGTTTCTCACCTGTATTGATACACAGCAGGATATCGTGCGCGTTATAGTCTTCCTGATCCACATAATGCGAATCGTTGGAGGCGATGATAGGCACATTGTACTTGCGTGCAAACTTCACCAGCACCTCGTTCACCTTTATTTGCTCCGGTATATCGTGACGCTGAAACTCTACATAGTAATCGTCGCCAAACAGCTCCAGCCACCAGCGAAACACCTTTTCGCCTTCTTCCTCACCTTTCTTCAGTATGGTACGTGGCACCTCAGCACCAAGGCAGCAGGTAGTAGCAATAAGCCCTTCGTGGTGCTTCAGCAACAACTCCTTATCGATACGCGGGTATTTACCATACAGGCCCTCTATGTAACCCATAGAGCAAAGCTTTACCAGGTTGCGGTAACCTACTTCATCTTTAGCCAATAGCAACTGGTGGTAGCGTACATCCTTATCGTCTTTAGAGAACTGGCGTTTATGACGATCAGCCACCATGTAAAACTCACAACCCACTACCGGTTTTACCACAGGTACTTTGATATCTTTACCGTCTTCCGTTTGGCCGATCACCTTTGTATTCTTCCATGCCTGCGATACGAACTCAAACGCACCGAACATATTACCATGATCGGTAATAGCCATGGCGGGCATATCGTCTTTGGCTGCTTTATCAAACAACCTGCCGATGTTGGACGCACCATCGAGGAGGGAGAACTGGGTATGATTGTGTAAATGGGAAAACTTCACGGGGCCTTGCTTAAAACATTAACTATACAACCTTACAAAATAACGAAAAAGAGGGCGGCAGATCTTTTGCTTTTATCCACAGAGGGTTAATTAAATCGCCATTCACATAACACATATTCATATTTAATGTTCAATTTTGTTGAAAAACAGAAAAAATAAAAAAATTTCCTGTGCTACAGTCTTGTGATGAACCACAGTTTGGCAGCGGTTTCCAGCAGATAAATGTCGCACAGCTGATTTTCAGGAATTGAACAAAATTGAACATTACATATAGTTTGCTTTAAAGTGTTTAACATCCATTTAAAACCGACAATACTACAATGACAAAATTAGCACTTTTTAGCAATAAATAAGTATGTGGTAAAATGAAAATTATAGAAATATTTAGATATTGTAGGGGTAATACTGCTTTTATGCGTTTTATAAGAGTAACCAATTAATTCACTAAAAACAATAATAATGAAACTATTATCCCTTAACGTATTAGCAATACTTAGTTTGGCTTTCACATCTTGCAAGAAAGAATTTACCTGCAACTGTACAGGTGGGTTGGCCGGCAATACAATTGAACGAACTGTAAAATCGAAGAATACAGAAAAGGCAAAAAAGGATTGTATAGCATTAAGTGATCCAAAAACAACTAACGATGGATATGAATGCAGTTTGAAGTAGTAACTTCATGCATATATTGCACAAACCTTGAAGCAAATACCTACACTATACGAATGGGCAGGTGGCAATGATGCACTGGAGCATTTGACCGATATCTTTTACAAAAAAGTATTGGCAGATGAATTGTTGTACCCTGTATTCAAAGACATGTCGGCAGCGCATACCAAACATGTAGCCCATTTTATTGGCGAAGTGTTTGGCGGCGAACAGTTGTACACCCAAAATGATAACGGCAGCCATGCCAGGATGGTGGGCCAACATTTAGGTAAAGGACTTACTGAAAATATGCGTAAGCGATGGATGCAATTGCTGCTGGAAAGCGCTGATGAAATTGGACTGGCCAGCGACCCGGAGTTTAGATCGGCACTGGTAGGGTACCTGGAATGGGGCAGCCGCATAGCGATACTCAATTCGAACACCGATGAAAACCCGATAAACGAAAAGGCACCTATGCCCAAATGGGGCTGGGGAGAAACAGGCGGCCCATATATGCCAGAATAATTATATTGCGTGCGGTAATAAACTTATCAAATAACAAACAATGAAAAATAAACTACTCATCGCAGGTTTTGCTGTATTAACAATAGCGGGAGCCAGCTCTTGCAAAAAAGGCGACTACACCTGCCGCTGTGTTGGCCCGGGCGCTGCAGTACGCAGCTATGAAATAAACAGCAAAACAAAAAAAGACGCTAAGAACGATTGCGACAGTCACGATTCGGGTACGCCGCTGGGTGATGTAAGATGTGATCTTCAATAATAATAAAGGCTAAGCGATGCTTAGCCTTTATTATTTTGCTCCAATTCTGAAGCCATATCCTGGAGATCTTTTATGCTGATATCTACAAGCCCTGCCTCCATATCAACTAATTCAAGCCTAGGCTGACCTACCATTACGCCCATTGTTACTGAGCAACGCAAAAAATATATCTTACCCATCTGAACGTCCAATGTTTCTTCCGATCTCGCTTCGGTTCTTGCCCATAATGCTGTTTTCCCCGGCTTGGTAAGTTTTATAACTTCCATACTGTTATTGGTAACGCGGGTTACCTTTTCATCGTCTACATGCAAATTGTATTGTACTATGCCTCCGGTAAATGCTTTAGGCCTATAGACATACAGTAATGCATACGGAGCGGTTCCGGGTAAAATTGTTGATGCTATTGAATCAAGCTGGGTATTATTCAGAGATGTATACTTTTCTACATTGCTCACAGCATAAACATCGGCCCATATACGATAACAGGTACTCCAGAGATCGGGGCTTTTTACGCTTGTTACGACTATGGCATTGCCACCAAGTTCTTTAGCTTTTTCTGAAACAGCCTCTAATGTTTTTGTGTAGCCACAATTGAACCTCCAACCATCGAGCATTTTTACACTGCCTATTTTTTTTGCACTGGGAGGCAACTGTTCTTTTTTCAGAGTTAATACATCAGGGCTTGTAGCCTGGGCTATCGAGATAAATGAAGTTGCAATAAGTATTGCAGTGATGAAGGGTTTTAGTAATGCCACTGTATAAAATTTAAGCACTAAAATAGTATTAAATTATTCTGAACCAAATACTCTTTCCAAAGCCCAGGCTTTGAGCGCATTTCTTCGTATTTCTATTCGGGATACCATCGGATATGTGGGATTTAGTCTTTTACTTATTAGCTGCATCAACAACCATTTCCTGAAAGTTTTTAAAACCAATGTCATAGAAACCCTTGGATGGAATTACAAAACCCAGGATAGGACGCAGTACATTTCCATACCGGTAAAGATGGCAACGCAAGAAATAAACTTTACCCATCTCTACATTTAATGTTTCTTCTGTTTCAAAAAATATCATTCTCGTCCAAAATTTAACGCTACCCGGTTTAGTAATCTTGACAACGGTCTTATCTTCAATAGATAAGGTTGTTATCTTTTTATTATCCATATACAAAGTAAGATCGGCGTTATTTTCGTAAGTATTAGGCCTGTACATGTATACCAGGGAATAGTTTGCATCTTCAGGAACTAAAGTGTGGATTAGCGAATCATATATTGCACCTCTACATTTTTTCTTTTCCTCACTGTTAGCAATGGGAACTTTATATACATCAGCCCATATTTTGAAACAACTAATCATTACACCCGGTTGTTTCACACGGGTAATTACGATTGCATTGCCGCCTTTTTCGAAAGCGTCTACGCAAATTCTTTCCAATGTTTGACTGTAATCGCAATCAACAAGGAAGCCATTTATCTCTTTTACACTGCCTATTTTTTTCGCACCCGCGGGAATACTGTCTTTTTTAAAGATTAGTATACCAGCATCATCGGCACCTATGAGGACCCTGTTTTTCTTAGGTATCACTATATCATCAGCACCTTGTGCCAATGCAAATATAGAAGTACAGCATATAGCCAATAATACAAGGATAGGGATCAGGAACTTCATAAGTGGAATTTGCTGCAAAATAACAGATGTAAAGCAAAAAAGAAGGAACGGGCTTAAGACCCGTTCCTTAATGTGCATAATGAAACATTATGTCTAATTTAAAACGATTGTAGCATTACCCCCACCTGTATTGGTCCATGTACCATTAACCTGTGTGCCAACAGGGCATCCGCTGCATACATCGCTAATTCTCATGCAACCGGATGTAGTAGCAGTACAGGCGCCGCCCAGCATTATCATTGCATCTAAAGGACAACTGACAGGGCCACCATAATTGTGACAACTGGTATTGGGTAAGTGGCAATAGAAATTAATACCCGCCCAAGAGACAGGCCCTGTAGGAGCTGTACCATTCCAGATACCGGGAGTAGTTGCATCGACAGTAATAGTTGACATAGGTGGAACAACATTAATACCTACATAATACGAATTGCCACGGCAAGCACCACCCTGGTCGATAGCCCAGGCAATGTAGTCGATAGTGCAATTAGTATTGTTAGTAATAGTGAGCACTTGTGCTTTTGCACTGAAGCAAAATGAGAGGATGAGCCCTAAGGCTAATAACATTTTTTTCATGGTGGTATTTTTTTAAGGTTGAAAAATGGAATTAAAGTTAACACCACCTAACGATAGATAGCCACCGTTTTTTAACGGTGTTATGACTACCACAATTGCACGATTAATTATTGTATAAACACTCTTTCTAAAGCCCAGGCTTTGAGGCGCATTTCTTCGTACTCTTGCTCCGGTATACTATCGTAAGTAATAGCACCACCCGTTTGGTAAGAAAGATATTTGGTGACAGCGTTGTAGAATAAGCTGCGAATGATAACATTGAAATCGAAATCGCCGTAGGGAGTGATATAGCCTACTGTGCCGGAGAATAGTTCGCGACGGGTTTGTTCGTACTGTTCTATCAGTTCCATCACCTTTATTTTAGGTGCGCCCGTCATGCTGCCCATAGGAAATGAATAGCGCAGTGCGTGGGTAAATGGCCTGCCTTGCGTTAGTGTACCGCTGACTGTTGATATCATTTGGTGCACTTGGGGGAATGTATAGATGCCGAAGAGTTCATCCACTTTTACGCTGCCTACATCGCAGCATCGTGCCAAATCGTTACGCACCAGGTCAACTATCATTACATTTTCCGCACGTTCTTTTATGTTCTGTTGCAGTTCGCTTTTTATTGCTTCATCTTTTATGGCATCAGCATCTCTACGTGCGGTACCCTTTATAGGTTGCGATGTAATTGTATTGCCATGCTTGCAGATATACCGCTCGGGGCTGGCGCACATCATGTATGCGTTCTTGTTGCGATAATACGCCGCAAATGGCGCAGGCGATAATGCATTCA
>CBFGNI010000100.1:0-9785 GCA_965650105.1 uncultured bacterium
GAAGGCAAGGAAGAGAAAATGTACAACCTGCCTGTAGGTTCGCACATTATAATAGGCGCAGGTGATACAGTTTATAACGGACAGGTACTGGTAAAAATACCACGTATCATGGGTCGTAGCCGCGATATCACCGGTGGTCTTCCACGTGTGACTGAATTGTTTGAAGCACGTAACCCGAGCAATCCGGCCATCGTTGCTGAAATAGATGGTGTTGTTGCTTTCGGTAACATCAAACGTGGTAACCGTGAAATAATAGTTGAATCGCGCGAAGGCCTGGTTAAAAAATACCTGGTTCCACTTACCCGCCATATCATGGTGCAAGATGGTGACTTTGTAAAAGCAGGCACTTCACTTTCTGATGGCGCTACTACTCCTGGCGATATCCTGGCAATTAAAGGCCCCTTCGCTGTACAAGAGTACCTGGTGAATGAGATACAAGAAGTTTATCGCTTACAAGGTGTGAAGATCAATGATAAACACATTGAAGTAATTGTTCGCCAAATGATGCGTAAAGTAACTATCGTTGATCCGGGTGATACAAAATTCCTGGAAGATGATACTACTGATAAGTTCGACTTCATGGTTGAGAACGACTGGATATATGATAAGAAAGTAATAACTGAAGGTGGCGAATCTGATAAGTTACACCCTGGTCAGATAGTTACCCTGCGCGAAATACGCGAAGAGAACAGTATATTGCGCCGCGCTGATAAAAAACTGGTAGAATACCGCGATGCAAGCCCTGCTACATCAGCACCACTGTTGTTAGGTATCACAAAAGCATCTCTGGGTACACAAAGCTGGATATCAGCCGCATCGTTCCAGGAAACTACCAAAGTTCTTTCTCAGGCAGCTATCAATGGTAAGTCAGATAACCTGATGGGTCTTAAAGAAAATGTCATAACCGGTAACCTTATTCCAGCAGGTACAGGTATGCGTGAATTTGATGATCTGATAGTTGGTTCGAAAGAAGAATTTGAACTGCTGATGGCTAACCGCGATGTATTGCAATTTGACGAAGAAGAATAGTAACAGCTATTCCAACACATAAAGAAGCCCCTCCAAAATGGAGGGGCTTCTTGTTTTTATAAGCTTTAAGGATATTTAAGCTTCAGGTTCTTTGGGTTTCAAAGCCCTGTACTGGTTCTTGTTTTCCAGTTCGCGCGCTTCTTCACGTTCTTGTTCTTTATCGTATGCTTTTATGATGTGCTTAACCAGGCGGTGACGTACCACGTCTTGCTCGTCAAGCTGTATATGTGCTATACCTTCTACATCTCTTAATATACGGGTTGCTTTTGCCAGGCCCGATTTTTGGTTCTTCGGCAGATCTATCTGCGTAAGATCACCTGTTATAATGGCCTTGGCAGAAGGGCCAATACGTGTCAGGAACATCTTCAACTGAAGATCGGTAGAGTTCTGCGCCTCATCCAATATGATGAATGAATTATCCAGCGTACGGCCGCGCATATACGCCAATGGGGCTATTTCAATAATGCGATTGGTCATATAATAGTTCAGCTTATCCGATGGTATCATATCGTCCAGTGCATCGTATAACGGGCGCAGGTATGGATCAATTTTTTCCTTAAGGTCGCCGGGTAAAAAACCAAGGCTTTCACCAGCCTCCACCGCAGGGCGTGTAAGAATGATCTTGCGTACCGCTTTGTTTTTTAAAGCCCTTACAGCAAGTGCTACAGCTGTATACGTTTTACCTGTACCCGCAGGGCCTACCGCAAATATGATATCGTTCTTTTCAGAGACCTGTGCCATTAGCTGCTGGTTCTGTGTTTTAGCGCGTATCACTTTTCCGTTGGGGCCAAAAACAAGTATATCGTTGCTGGTTGGATCCTCTTTAGGTGTTTCGCCCGTCTCTTCCTCGCCCAATAATTCTGTCAGGTAGTTTTCAGACAAGTGGCCATTTCTTTCAAGATATTTAATGAGCTGCGTTATACGCCCCTGTGCATCTGCGACTGCTTCTGCTTGCCCCGATAGCTTTATTTGGCTACCGCGCGACAAGATTTTTAACAACGGAAACTTGCGTTTCAGTATATCAAACTTACTGTTATTAACGCCAAAGAATTCAATGGGGTTAACGGTTTCGAGGTTAATGATGGCTTCCGTCAATGTGAAAAAATTTAAAGGGTTAGCATTTATCTACAAAGGGCAGGCACAACGCATGCCCTGTTATATGCGGTATCCGTTCTGTTTGAACTCTTCGAGGCGTTCGGCTACTGCAGTATCGCTAAGTGAAAAGATGCGTGCACACAATACAGCAGCATTTCTTGCCCCTGCTTTACCTACAGCCAGTGTACCTACAGGCAAGCCGGCAGGCATTTGTACTATGCTATACAAAGCATCGATACCACCCGGAAGGCCACCATCAAGAGGTACACCCAGTACAGGTAAAGAAGTGTAAGCAGCACATACGCCAGGCAATGCAGCAGCCATACCTGCTGCAGCTACCACTGCACCATAGCCATTTTCCTGAGCGGTAACCATTAGTTCGCGAACCTGGTCAGGGTTACGGTGTGCCGATGCTACCACCATGTTGTTTTCAATGCCAAACCAGTTGAGCCAGTTGTGACATTCTTGCATTACACCTTCATCGCTTTGCGAACCCA
This sequence comes from uncultured bacterium, assembly GCA_965650105.1. Taxonomy (GTDB): domain Bacteria; phylum Bacteroidota; class Bacteroidia; order Chitinophagales; family Chitinophagaceae; genus Polluticoccus. Next base: position 2,622 of record CBFGNI010000100.1, read on the forward strand.
TAATGATCAGAACTTTCATTTTTTTGTTTTTTTTTGATCGTTAATACTGAAATTAAAAATATTATGCCTTTAGTAAGTTAATTGTTTATCAACTTTTGTGTATATCTATTTATTGCTTTTTAGCCGGCAATTTTGTTACTTCTTTTCGAAGTACTAAAACTAACTTTACACTACAAATTTCACCAATGTCATCGCTAAAAGATAAAGTAATAGTTATAACCGGGGCTTCGTCAGGTATCGGTAAAGCCTTAGCCAATACAGCATCGCAACTGGGTGCAAAAGTAGCCGTTTGTGCCCGTAACGAACAAAAGTTGAAGGAAGTTTTTGCAGGTAATAACAATATTTTATGTGTTGGGGCCGATGTGAGTAAAGAAGAAGATTGCAAGCGTTTTATTGAGCAAACCATGGCACATTGGGGTAGGGTTGACGTTTTGATAAATAACGCGGGTATCAGTATGCGTGCACTATTTCAGGATGTTGACCTGAAGGTGATAAAAGAGCTAATGGATATAAATTTTTGGGGCACTGTTTATTGTACTAAGTATGCTTTGCCAAGTATTATTAAAAATAAGGGCGTGGTGCTGGGGGTATCTTCAATTGCGGGTTTCAGGGGTTTGCCTGCCCGTACAGGCTATTCAGCTTCAAAATTTGCCATGCAGGGCTTCCTGGAAGCTTTGCGTACAGAGTTGCTGCATACAGGCGCTCATGTTATGTGGGTATCGCCGGGTTTTACTTCATCTAATATCCGCAATGTTGCCCTTTCTGCCAATGGTACTTCGCAGGGCGAAACACCGCTTGAAGAAGGAAAACTAATGACAGCTGAAGAATGTGCGAAAATAATATTTGATGCGATAAATAAAAGGAAGCGTGTAGTGGTAATGACCCGACAAGGCAAACTGACTGTTTGGATGAATAAATTGTTTGCATCGCTAACCGATAAATTGGTTTATAAACATTTTTTAAATGAACCTAATTCCCCATTAAGAGATAATACAACCAACGGTTAATAAGTTCTGGTATGTCTATATAATTACTGCTTCATTTAATGGCATGTAATTAAGTTTTGATCTTTCGACAAGCGAAATAGCTTAAATTAGTATTATGAAAAAAAGTGCTGTATACCCCGTCCTTATTCTTGCAATGGCATTATTAGCTGGTGGCTATAATAGTTTTGCCCAGTCAGACATATATCAAAACAGCAAAGATTATTTATCTCAGGTAAAAATCATGGTAAATGGTATTGAAAAAACCAATGCCTGGTGCGGCGGACAAAACTCACCGCAATTTGCTATTGCTGATATGAATAATGATGGTAAGAACGACCTTATGATATTTGAAAACTACAGGGGTGTTAAGGTGTATTTGAACATAGGCCGCGGCAGCGCTACAGAGTATCGCTATGCACCGGAATATGAGTATAAGTTTCCGCCTGTTTACAACTTCATAAAGCTGGTAGATTATAATTGCGATAACGTACCTGATCTGTTTCATTTTGGGTATAGCGGGCTATGGATATGCGATGGTTTTTACGATGCCAGCAATATCCTCACCTTTAAGCCCCAAAAAGAAATACGCTACCAAAGGCAGGGCGTTTCAGGAACTTCCAATGTTACTATTAGTCCTTCTGATAATCCCGGTATTGAGGATATTGATCACGATGGCGATCTGGATATTGTTACCTATTCAATTTGGGGCACTTTTATTACTTCGTGGAAAAATATAAGAGTGGAGCAAAGTCTGCCTTGCGATACTTTCCCTTTGGAACTGGAAACCACATGTTGGGGAAAAGCTTTGCAGGCAGTGGCAAGAACGCATGAATTAGGTGTAACTGTGTGCCCTCCTTTCAGAGAACCAGAACCAGGTAACAGAACTACAGATGGCAATAATGCTATGTGCCTTGTAGATATAGATGGCGATGGTGATTTTGATGTTCTGGATGGTAATAATGCATATTCGGATATCCAATTACTGATAAATGGGAAAACGCAATACCAGTATCCTATCGATACGATGGTAGCACAAGACACAACCTGGCAGTCAGGGGGGCATAAATTGAATATGCCTAAATTTCCAAGCGCATATTGGCTGGATATAGATGGCGATGGTGACCGCGATATTTTGATATCACCTAAACTGAATGGATCTGAAAACTACAAATGCATTGCTTTGTATGAAAACACAGGTACATCAGGTGCTCCTATATTTACCTATCGATCCGATTCATTTCTTATGGAGAGCATGGTAGATCTCGGCACAAACACATACCCCGTGGTTTACGATTATAATAAAGATGGGTTGCAAGACCTTCTGGTTGGTACTATGGGGCGCTATAATGCAGGTAGTGGTGCAACAATGTCTCGTATCGTATACTTTCAAAATACAGGTACTGCAACAGACCCTGTATTTACATTGCAAGACGATAATTTGCTTGGGTTGGAAAACCAGGGTATCGACGGAGCGGCCTTGGCTATGGGAGACCTTGACAATGATGGGATGGATGAATTACTGATAGGCAGGAAAAATGGTAACATAGCATATTTCAGGAATTACGCTGCCAGTGCCTCTGTACAACCAGATTGGCAGCTATGGCAAAGAGAATTGTCTAACCAAAGCGGGCAATCTATACGTGCCAATAACTATGCAACACCATGTATATATGATGTAGATAAAGATGGTGTAAAAGATCTTATTTGTGGTATGCAAATAGGGTATATTCACTATTACAAAAATATGTCAACTACATCTGGCCAGGTTTCCCTGGTTAAGCAATCAGATTCATTAGGCAAACTTAAAGTTGGTCCATACCAGCAAACCGGTTTTAGCGCACCATTTGTAGGCAAAATAGATAATACCGGGAAGGAGTACCTGATGGTAGGAAGTTATGATGGTACCATTCAGCGCTGGGAAGGTATTGATAGTGGAGATCCCAACAAGACGTATACACGCGTTGATACTTTTTATTCTAATATTCATATAAAAGGCTGGAGCTCTTCTCCCGCATTTGCCGATATAAATAATGACGGCAAATATGAATTGTTTGTGGGTAATGATTTGGGTGGGCTGAACCTATATAGGCAGGTATGGAATGAAAATGTTGAAGATGTAGTAAAAAAACAAAACGAACTAAGTATTTATCCAAACCCGGCAATGGATAAGTTGAATATAGGGCTGGAAGGCAGAATCATTCCCGTAAAATCGGTAGTGAAAATATACAATAGCATGGGCCAGTTAATGAGTAATATTACCATGAACTATATAGATAATGCATGGAGGGTTGACATTAGTTCCTTGCCATCCGGTATTTATTTATGTTCTGTGTATTACAATGGTGAAACGCACACTGCCAGGTTCTCCAAAACGAAATAATTTTTTAGACAGCATATTAAAGCGTGGATTATTCCACGCTTTTTTGTTTTAATTCTTAATCAGATATTAATTGCTTTTTGGTAAAAATGCTATTGATATATTTTAAATTAGTGTTATGAAAAAATATCCTGTTACCCTAGCCTTCTTTCTTTTTCTGGTATTAAGCATTCACAGCTACGCACAACCAGATATTTATCAAACTAAAACAATTTACCTATCGAAATTTAAAGTTATTGCATACGGCAGTGAAAAGGTAAATGCCTGGGCCGGGGGACAAAACTCGCCTCAGTTTGCTATTGCAGATATGGACAAAGACGGGAAAAATGATCTGATGACCTTTGAGCAAGGTAAGGGGGTAAAGGTATATGTTAATACAGGTACGGTTGGTGCACCCGTTTACAAGTATACACCTGAATATGAATACAAATTTCCTAAGGTTAATAATTATATAAAGCTGATTGATTACAACTGCGATAATGTTCCGGATCTGTTTCATTTCGGCGATGGTACACAAGGGTTGGTGATATGTGATGGCTTTTACGACGCCAGCCATATTTTAACGTTTAAATCGCCGCGAGAAATACGTTTTTTCAGGCAGGGGCAACCAAACAGTTCCAACGTAAATATTCGCCCAACTGATATTCCTTCAATTGAAGATATAGATGCCGATGGCGACCTTGATGTAGTGACGTATTCTATAAATGGGAACTATATTACCAGCTGGCAAAATGTAACCAAGGAAGATGGCCTGCCTTGCGATAGTTTTCGCTTGCGTCCTGGTAGTGCCTGTTGGGGTAAAATAATACAGGATTATCCAAGAACCCATATATTAGGCACAACTTATTGCCCTCCTTTCCGTGAAGATGCGGGCAACAGAACTAACCATGGTAATAATGCGATGTGCCTGTTAGACATAGATGGCGATGGCGACTTAGACTTTTTAGATGGCAATAGCGAGTACTCAGATATTCAATTACTAATTAATGGTAAGGCTGATTACCAATACCCCATAGACTCTATCGTGGCTCAGGACACCCTCTGGCAGAAGAATGGGAAACAATTGTATATGCCTAGATTTCCTTCGGCGTTCTGGCTGGATATAGACCAGGATGGGGATAAGGATATTATGATCTCGCCTAAACAGGCAGGAACTGAAAACTACAGGTGCATTGCTTTATACAACAACCAGGGTACATCTTCAGCGCCCAACTATGTGTATCATAGCGATTCATTCCTTATGGAAACTATGGTTGATCTTGGCGCATACAGCTACCCGGTTATATATGATTACAATAAAGATGGATTGCAGGATCTGTTGGTTGGTACATTAGGCAGATACAATCCTATAAGCGGTTCGTTATTATCGCGTATTGCATATTACCAAAATACAGGTACAGCTTTAGACCCCGTATTTACGCTTGTTGATGATAATTTCCTTGACCTGGAAACAATGGGGCTCGATGGCGCAGCATTGGCTATTGGCGATCTGGATAATGATGGGCTGGACGAGCTTTTTATTGGCCGCAAAGGTGGAAATATCGCATACTTTAAAAACTATGCTGCAAACGGCACATTACAACCAGACTGGAGACTTTGGCAAAGGGAGCTGACTGACCAAAACAGTAAAATAATACGCGCTAACAATTTCGCTACACCAATAATTTACGATGTAAATAAAGATGGTGTGAAAGATCTTATATGCGGTACAACTATTGGTTATTTATATTACTACCAAAATATGGCTACTGCCCCCGGGCAAATGAAACTGCTGAAAAAAGCCGATTCGTTAGGTAAACTAAAAGTAGGGCCCTACCAGCAGGAAGGGTTTAGCGCACCCTTTATTGGGAAGATAGATAATACGGGGAAAGAGTACCTTATGATAGGTGCTAAAGATGGTACTGTACAACGTTGGGAAGGAATAGATAGTGGAGACCCCGATAAAACATATACACTGCTTGATACATTCTATTCAAACATTAAAACGCAAGGCCTAAATGCGGCACCTGTGTTTGCTGATATGAATGGAGATAAGAAATATGAACTATTCATAGGTAACGACCTGGGTGGTATTAACCTATACGAACAAGTATGGGATGTAAGTGTTGATGATATAGTAAAACAACAAAATGAGCTAAGCTTATATCCTAATCCCGCAATGGATATACTTAATGTAGGGCTAAATAGTAAGGTAATCCCATCTAAATCTGTAGTAAGAATATACAGCAGTATGGGCCAATTGCTCAGCAATATTTACATGCAGTATCGCGATAATGCCTGGAGGGTAGATATTAGTGCACTACCTGCCGGCATGTATTTATGTTCTGTTTATTACGATGGCGTAACTCATACAGCAAGATTTAGTAAGACCAAATAATAACTTGTGTACATAAGAAAAAGCGTGGGATACATATCCCACGCTTTTTCTTATTAAAATATTTCTATTGAACTACTGAGTAAGAGCTGCTTTGATAGCGATACAGATAGATGTGTTTATTCTCATTGTACAATAGTTCCTCATTATCATCCCACTGAGGTTTTACTTCAAATCTTGTAAATGGAGAGAAGCCATTATCATTCACTTGCTCATTGAAAATGGTACCGTATTTTTTCAGCAGGTACGAATACCAGAACATAGTTTCATACCCCCTGTAAACAAATTCACCGGGGCGGTTGCTGCCGGCCAGGGCTTTGTATTTATTAGCCAGCTTTTGTCCGTTAGGTGTTGAGGGGTCGTAATAAAATGGAACTGTAATATATACTGCTACATTAGGGTAAGCATCCGGTTTACGTAACGATGGCATTGAGCGCCACGACGGCATGCCATAAACCTCAAAATTGTATGTAGGGAAGTAAGTGTATAATTCTTGCAATATTTTTTCGCTATAGCTATAGTCAATAATAGACATCACAATAACATTGGTTTTCGTACTGTCGAAAAAAGAAGCTAATTGTTGTTGCGTAGGTATAGTATTGCAGGAAAGCTTGTCCCACTTTTTATCCTTGTTATTGGTAAGGTATTTATATGCGTTCTCATCATTAGTGTTACCTGTACGGTAAAATATAATGGGTCCTGTTTTATGGTACTTTCTTTTTATCTCATTCATTATCCATTCGCAATGGCTTTGTAGCGATGGCTGTAATAGTGTGAAATATGGGTTCTTATTTACCCCGCCATCTGATGGGGATATGGTAGAAATGAAATTGATCTTTTTCCTGCGGGCTATATCGGCCACTACAGGTATCTGTTGCGATTGTACCGCGCCAATGATAAGGTCGCTTGAATCCAGCGTTTTATTTTTTGCCAATTTTTCCACCGTTTGCTCAGGGTCCATTATATCGTGCACATACACATCTATACTATAACCTAAAGTATTAAGGCTATCAGCGGCGAGTTTTATGCCGTCATAGAAATCCAGCCCCGAACTTGCCTTTTCAGGTATTTTGCCTTTGTACACAGGTTTGCCATCTTTTACCAGTTCGCTTAGGTATAAGGGTACCAGTATATCTATCCGGTAACGAGATTTTTTTTCCGACTCGGCAAGCTCTATATCGTTATCTTTTTTCTTAGGCGGTTTTACTGCTGTTGGTTTTTCCTTTACAGGTGGCTTTCTTACAGGAGGTTTATGCCTGGGCTCTTCTTTTTTAAATAGTTTTTTCCAGAACTGTGCTTCAGCTTGCTTAGCCGGTAATAACAACAATACTGTAAAAATGCAAAGAAGTAATAAACTCTTTTTCATGATGTTTTTGCCTGTAAATTATTCCCATTCAATAGTTGCAGGTGGCTTCGAACTAATATCG
>CBFGNI010000101.1:0-9777 GCA_965650105.1 uncultured bacterium
AATTCGTAAGGTATCTGCCTGGTCATAATCACAATGGTCTGTAATTGCAAATCCCGCTTCAGCACCAAAAGGATATCTTGATAAAAGTGGTATAGCTATATCATCAATCTGTGTTGTATGACTAAAGGAAAGTTCATAACGATGTCCCATAGGTCGCACACATACGGCATCCGATTCTCTTTCTGATTTGCGGTGCGACCAGGAGGGGTGTAGTGCGGCGGCGTCTAAGTATATATTAAGATCAAAATAAGTTTCTTCAGCTTTAGCACTATGGCTAAAAAAGCCTTTTGTATTAGTTATAAGATAGGATTTCCCATCGCACTGGTATTTTATATACAAGGGTGTCAGGTCATTATTCCATATTTCATCTTGCAGATTAATATGCCGGTAGTTACGGTCAATACATTCAATTGCATCTTGTTTCCTTATCCTGAAACTAACTGAGAATAATTCTACAACGATCGCTTTTTTCAATACGGCATTTGCAGCAATAAAATTCTCTTGTTGCGTCAATGATAACTTGAATAGCTCATTCTCCAATTCATTTTCACCAAAATGCTTGTAATGGTTATTGGTAGCATCAACACTATCTCTATAACGTAGCGAAGCAGTAACTGAAAGTATAACTATACTATTCATTTACTATCTTTTTAAATATGCATAAACCTGCTACACGGTAAACTTTCGCCCTATAAATTTTGATAAAATTAGCCTTGGTTAATGAACGTTGCATAGCAACATTATGAGAATAAGTAAACACATATACCGATTTATATTTTTTTAGTTGGGCAAAATAGCGAGCGATCTCATTAAGTATATAAGCCTGTATGCCCTTTCCACGGTATGTTTCAGCGGTATTACTATCTGCAAGCATTGGCACATTGCTATATCCTAATTGCCTTCCCAGTCTATTTTGAAATATGATGTGGTTCTCATTAATAGTAACTCCATTATACTTAGCAAAAAAGGTATAGCCATTAGCATCATCCTTTACTTCAACATCTATTGGTAGTTCCGGTTTTATTTGAGGCGGCTCAGCAGATAGCATGTATTCATACACGCATACATCCAGTACGCGAGGCAATAATGCTTTCAACAATTTCATTGCTTTATTCATCGCCTGATAAAAGATATAGCTTTTCTTCCCATCCGCTTTAAGGTGGATGCATATTTTAACAGGAAGGTTTCATACAGTTTGTAGTTCAGTGGTTCAAACACAACCGTCATTAAGCGTTCATCTACAATATGGTCAGGATTGAAATTTTTTTTGAATGTACCTACAGCCCCATCTGAATACAGCATATCATATTCCTTTGTGCCCTCCCCATAAAACTCATGCTGCATAGCATAATAGTGCAGGTACACTGCCGGTGATACATTCTCTTGTATTTGATCTTCATCCAGCGCGCCCGACATGTTCACGCTGTAGTTTTTATCGCGCACTATCAGTATCGCGTTTACAAGTGTTTCTTTATAAAAGCACAAATAAAATCTTGCAAATTTCAATTGGCCATTATGTGTAAAAAGCGTTTTGTAACTCTCCTTCGGCCGGTAGGTAAAACCATTTTTATCGCCCTTTCTTACAAACAATACATACACCTGATCCATGTATTTCCCTTCATCATCTATCACAAATGTATAGCCATCGTACCTTTCTGCTTTGTTTATCTTATTTTTCGCAGCCGGTTTAAAACCTGCTTTTAGTGCTTCTTTATCATCTTCTCTGTAAACTATAAAATGGTTTAGCACATCTTTATAAAACGGGAAGCTATCCTTTTTGCCAATAAACTTGTACGGATGTTTTTGCGCCGGCAACTCATCTGCCATATTACCACTTATACGCACAAACGTATAGTCTTGCAGTTTCAAATAGTCCAGCAACTCTATTAATACTTCTTCCTTCACATTCACCAATACCGGCCCCTGCGAGATGATGCCCGCCTTTACTATGCCTAACTGTACACTTATCAATCCGCAATATGCAAAGCCATCAGCAGTTTCGTATTTATAAAAATGCGGTTTGAAAAAACCAATGTTCTTAAATGCATTCAGCCAGCATGGGAATTGAAACAACGAAGCACCGGCTGCATGTATGCGCTGCTGCCAGTTATCCAGTTCGTTGCTATTTATTTTTTGCCAGGCCATTATAGTATTGTTCCAAAAGTAAAACACAATTGGCAAGATAGTATGTGCAAAAAATAAGGGCTTGCCGTTTGGCAAGCCCTTATTTTTTATTAGCGTGTATTTATTGTTTCAGTTTCAGATCCATCGCTACACGGCGGTTTTTAGCACGGCCTGCAGCAGTCTTGTTGCTGGCTACTGGTTGGCTTTCACCATATCCGTTAGTTTGTATTCTGTCGGTAGCAACACCTTTCGAAACAAAGTAATTCTTAACAGAAGCTGCGCGATCTCTTGATAATTTCAGGTTCAACTCATCAGAACCTACATTATCAGTATGGCCATCTATGGTCATCATATAGTCAGGGTAGTTGTTCAAGATGCCAACTATTTCATCAAGCATTTTATAAGATGTTTTCTTAATTACTGCTTTACCTGTTTCAAACTGTATGGCCGTAGCAGCAAATGCAAGGCGTTTCTTCACTTCCACACTTACTTCTGGGCAACCAAAATTGCTGGCTACACCTCTTACTGTAGGGCATTTATCTTTATTATCCGGTATGCCATCATTATCAGTATCAGGGCAACCCTGGTTAGCAATAGGGCCTGCCGCATTAGGGCAAGCATCTTCGTTATCGCCTATGCCATCGTTATCGCTATCAGGACAACCTTTGTATTGTGGTAAACCTGCAGCATCCGGGCAGGCATCATCCATATCCGCTACGTTATCACCATCGCGGTCAGGGCAACCTTGCAATGCAACTACACCCGATTCCTGAGGACAACGGTCTTCTGCATCGGCAACGCTGTCCAGGTCAGCATCAGGGCATCCCATTGCGGTTTTCAAACCTGCAATGTCAGGGCACTTATCGTCTTTATCCAGTACGCCGTCACCATCTTTGTCAGGGTCAGGGCAACCTTGCATTTCCCAAACACCTTTCTCATTCCTACATTTATCTCTCCTGTTCGATATACCATCGCCATCACTGTCTTTAGGCCTTTTCTTATTAAAAGGCACATAAGCGCCAAAATAAAAGTTGGTGCCGTAAGCTTTGCTGCCAAACACACCGGCAATATCGTCACTACCTATAAAGAAGCCGGCTATGCGTGCGCCAATACCCACTTTCATACTGCTGCTCAGCATGTCATAAGTAAGAGGTACGCCTACACTAAATATACGGCTGTCCCAACGTGGGGTAACAGTTATTTGGCTATAGTAGCTGTTACCGAATTTTGTACGGTTAGCAACGTTGCCCATGTACGTCAGGTTAATGTATAGGTTTTTAACTGCGTTATAGTCAACACCCAAAACCAGCATAGTAGGCAATTGCAATTTCGAGCTTTGTGTACCGGTACCCGAATCTGCAGCTATACCTGTGCTATCAAGATACCTTACCAGTTGATTGTAATCATTTATTGTTTCACCAACGCGCGAGCCTTTTATTTGGGCTTCGGTTACACCAGGCTTATTACGGAAATTAACTGTTTTATTGCCTGTTTTGTATTTGATAGAACCTATATCTGTAACCGCAGCTGAGAAACGCAGCATGTATGCAGGTTTGCTGCGATCCATAATACCGGTCTTGTTATCCATATCGTACAAATGTTCCTTGTACTTTGGCCTGTATTCGTACACAAAGCCAAGATCTGCACCCATACCACTACCGGTACTGCTGTTGGTAAAGTAGTCGGCAATTGTGCTGGCATCAATACCCGAGCCTACAGAAACACCTGCTGTACCATATTTCAGATTGGTGTTCCTTACATTCAATATTGGCTCATTGTTTTGTATGGTGTACCTGCCATCAAGGCTGGTGCTGGTTATAGATGTATAGCCAACACCTTTCAGGTAGCGCAAGGTAAGGCCGCCTTTGAACGCGTGTTTTTCTTTTTCATAAATAACACCGCCATAGCTCAGGCCAATTTCAGCCCATGTATTTTGTGTCCAGTTGAAAGCGTCCGACTGGAATGTATTCCCTGAAGTGGGTTCATACTCATTATCTAACAGGTTTTTTGCCAGCGTCGAGTTGAAATCGTGAAACTGGAACATACTGCGTACACGGGTAGTTAATGCTACGCCATGTTTAGCACCAATGCTAACCATAGCCCCCGGCCCGCGCACCTCGCCCATTGCCAGTATGCTGAATTTATCATTATTGCCAGGTTCAATATATTGCCCCAGGCTGGCAGAATCATCCGAAAGAAAACCGCTAACTGCATCGTATGCCTGTATTTTGGTAAGGCTATTGTTGATGCCCAGGTTAACTGAGAACAGGTCGATAGAGAACTTATGTCTTGAATCTCCCAGGTTGGCGGGGTTCAGATATACGTTATTGGTACCGCTCCAGTTGCTGGTAGCAATACCCAGGTATCTCTGTGCCTGTCCGGCCAATGGCAGTAAGGCTGCCAGGCCTAGTGTGAGTGTAAATTTTTTCATATATGAACTTGATTGGTTGTAAGCAATTCCCTGCAAATGTTAAATTTTTCCGCGCCTCATTCCTCTATAAATCAAGCCACATGCGAAATCTACCACAAAAGAACATAAATATTTTATAAACTAAAAATATTTTTAATGTATAAATGGCGTTATATTCCTTAAAAGCAGTACGTAAAAATATTCATCTGATTAACGCATGTAAATAGGTGCTTGTAGGTAAATATTTTAAGTACTGCCACTGAGAGCAAAAAAGCCTGCTCATATTTATGAGCAGGCTTTTACCTATTATTATTATTTGCTTTAACTTATCCTATAGCTACACGCTTAAAAGTAGTAACGGTAAGGCCATTTTCTACCGATGTAAGGTAGTCGATAACTGATTTACCATTATCTTTTACAAATGCCTGTTGCAGCAGTGTATTTTCTTTAAAGAATTTGTTCAGTTTACCCGCAGCTATTTTCTCAGCCATGTCAGCAGGTTTGCCTTCAGCCATTACTTGTTCCACAGCTATTGCTTTTTCACGTTCAATGGTTTCAGCAGCAATGCTATCCACATCTACGGCCAATGGGTTCATAGCGGCAATTTGCATGGCAACGTCTCTGCCTGCAGCTATCACACCTTCATTTGCAGCTTTGTTCATGCCTACTAATACACCTATACGGTAGCCTGCATGTATATATGCAACAACTGCATCGCCACTTACTTGCTCAAAACGAACGACATCTATCTTCTCTCCTATTTTAGCTACCATTTCCAGCAGTTTTTCTGCTACTGTAGCACCTTCCATTGAAGCGGCTTTCAGTTCTTCAACGTTGGTTGATCTGGTTTCAAGAGCTATGTCAGCTATTTTCTGAGCAAATTCAATGAATTCAGCATTTTTAGAAACGAAGTCAGTTTCAGAGCTCAGCTGTATTACAATACCGTATTTATTGTCAGGAGAAGCCTTAGCTATAGCTACACCTTCCTTCGCATCACGGTCGCTACGATTAGCAGCTACTTTTTGTCCTTTTTTACGCAGGTAGTCTATCGCTTTTTCAAAATCACCATCGCTTTCCATAAGCGCTTTGCGGCAATCCATCATACCGGCACCTGTTTGCTGGCGCAGCTTATTTACATCTGCTGCTGATATTGTTACGTTACTCATTGTATAATATCCGTTTATAATTATTGTTCAGGTTTAAAATTCTTTATCTAAGCTTAAAGCCCCAAACAAGGGGCTTTAAGAATATGTTATTAAAGGCGTTGCTAACACTAGCGTTTTGGAGCACCACCTGGACGGCCAGGGCCACCCGGACGGCTACCACCACCACCTGGGCCACGGCCTGCGCCACCCGCAGGGCGGCCAGGGCCACCTGCCGGACGACCACCACCCGCAGCACCAGTGCCACGTTTACGGCGTCCGCCTTCTTGTGAGCCACCTTCTTCTTCATTCATTTCCACACCGCGTGTATTCACTTCAGCTACTTCTTCACTAGCTTCTTCTTCTTCTTTGTTTTGCGAGCGCTCTTGCAAACCTTCCATAATAGCTGCTGTCAGGTATTGTGTAACGATTGCTATCGATTTTGTAGCGTCATCGTTTGAAGGGATAGCGAAATCAACTTTAGAAGGATCGCTGTTTGTATCAACCATAGCGAAGGTTGTAATACCAAGGCGTTTTGCTTCAGCAAGTGCAATGTGCTCGTGGCTGATGTCAACCATGAACAAAGCGGCAGGGGTACGGCCCATTTGAGAGATACCGCCCAATACTTTTTCCATTTTTTCTTTGCTGCGGGTAAGGGTCAGGCGTTCTTTTTTAGTTACGCTGTCCATAGTACCGTCTGCCAGCATTTTTTCAATGCTTTGCATTTTCTTTACGCTTTTGCGTATAGTTTGGAAGTTGGTAAGCATACCACCCAACCAACGTTCGGTAACGAAAGGCATGTTTACTGTAGCTGCTGCTTCAGAAACTATTTCTTTCGCTTGCTTTTTAGTAGCAACGAACATTATCTTCTTACCACTTTTGGCTATCGATTTCAGTGCAGCTGCAGCTTCATCAAGGCCATCAATAGTTTTATTAAGGTCTATTATATGTATGCCGTTTTTTTCAGCAAAGATGTATGGCAACATCTTAGGGTTCCACTTTTTCTTCAAGTGGCCAAAGTGCACACCAGCTTCAAGTAATTGCTGGTGCAGGCTCTTATTTTCTTCCATTGTAATTTTTTCTTGTCGGTTAAAAAAATAAAGAATACAACCAGGCGATTAACGTTTAGAGAACTGGAAGCTACGGCGGGCTTTCGCTTTACCAAATTTCTTACGTTCAACAGAACGTGGGTCACGCGTCATCAAACCTTCTTTTTTCAGTGCTGGTCGGTTTTCAGGGTTCACTTCACACAGTGCACGTGCAATAGCAAGCTTTACTGCTTCTGCCTGACCTTTAGGGCCGCCACCTTGTACGTTGATAACGATATCAAAGCTGCTCATCATGTCTAAAGTCTTCAAAGGCAGTTCTACCTGGTTTTGAAGGTACATGATAGGGAAATATGCTTTGTATTCTTTTTCATTAACCGTGATGTTGCCGGTGCCTTTGCTCATGTATACACGTGCTACAGCTTCCTTACGGCGACCAACGGCATTTTTTTGTTTTTCCATTTATATAAGAATGGTTTTACTTATTGTATTGGTTTTAGAATTTCATTTCTTTAGGTTGCTGTGCCTGGTGTGGGTGTTCAGCGCCTTCGTAAACGAATAATTTTTTATACATAGCACGGCCAAGGCGGTTTTTAGGCAACATACCTTTTACTGCTCTTTCTATAACCACGTTAGGGCGGGTATTGATCAGTATTTTAGCAGTTGCTGACTTTTGGCCTCCTGGATAACCTGAATATGTCAGGTATTCTTTATCCTCCATTTTATTACCGGTAAGTTTTACTTTACCCGAGTTAATAACAATTACGTTATCACCACAATCAAAATGCGGAGTATAATAAGCTTTATGCTTGCCGCGCAGCGTGCTGGCGATCTTTGTGCACATGCGGCCCAGTGTTTGGTTAGTAGCATCAGCCACAAACCATTCGCGCTTTACGATTTGCTCGTTGGCCGATTGTGTTTTAAAACTAAGATGTCTCATTTCCTGTTAAAATGTTTCTTGATTTTCCCGTTTTTCAACGGAGTTTAATTTGGGAGTGCAAAGGTATCCCTAACACTTCATCCTACCAACATTTTCATTAAGTTTTTTTTATGTGCCTTTGCAACTTATTGATATTCAATAAAATTTTAGCAATAATTCTTAAGATAGCCTAATGATGAAACAGGGATTTTATAGTTTCTTTAACATAGGCACAATTTTTTTGCTTACAATTTTCACAAAACTATCGGGAGACAATTCTAAAAAAATTATCCCCCGATATGGGGGATAATAACAATAATTCGCATAAATTTATATTGAAACAAATCTTAAAGCGTGGTTTTTTGTCATGCAATTGTCTTGTTTTAGTTATTAACAAGTTAAACTGCTTGGCTTTATGCCCGCCCGAACAGTTAAAAACCATCGTATGAAAAAAGGGGTATTACTAATTCTATTGTTATTTGTTTCCTTCAGTTTCGCCTATGCACAAACCCGTACCGTAAGCGGTACCGTGCTCGATGAAACAGGTGCCGGGAAACCAGGCGTAGCCGTTAGCGGCAAAGGCACCCAGGTAGGTACAGTTACCGATCCGGACGGTAAGTATGAACTGGAACTTCCGGACAATGTTACCACACTTATTTTCCGGGCTGTTGGCTACAACACTATTGAGCGGCCCATTAATGCGGATGAGATCAGTATAACCATGTCTATTGCCACTACCGAGATGGAAGGCGTGGTGGTAACGGCCAATGCTGTACAGCGGCAAAGACGTAGTATCGGTTATTCAACTACACAAATAACCGGGGATCAGCTGACGCAAGGGGGCAACACCAGCCCGCTGAACGCACTTAGCGGTAAAGTAGCGGGTGCCAACATTACAACAACAGCCAATGCACCGGGTTCCTCTTCACGTATCGTATTGCGTGGTGGTTCGTCCATATACGGTAACAACCAGGCACTGATTGTAGTAGATGGTGTACCTATTAATAATAACTACAACCCAACAGGCGGGGCTATTGGACAGTTAAGCAATCAGGTTGATTATGGTAACCGCGGTAACGATATCAACCCTGATGATATAGAATCGATATCAGTACTGAAGGGCCCCGCGGCGACAGCACAGTATGGTTCATTGGGTGCCAACGGTGCGATCATGATAACTACCAAAAAAGGACGTAAAGCTACAGGGCCATCTAAAACTGATATCTCGGTGAGCAGCAGCTACGAATTGTCAAACATCCTGAAGTATCCTGAATTCCAGAATACTTATGGCCAGGGTAATATATACGAAGGTATTTATGACGACCGTCGTGAAAACTTTAGCTGGGGTGAAAAATTCAATGGAGAAATGCGCCCCTGGGGACAGATTATAGATGGCCAACAAAGGGTAAAGCCATATTCAGCAACTCCAGATAATGTAAAAGACTTCTTTGATGTTGGCCAGACCTGGAACAATAGCATTGCAATAAGCGGTGGCTCCGACGCTGCAACTTATCGTCTATCTTTAGGTTCACTTAACAGCAAATCAATTTTTCCCGGCAAGAAATACAATAAATACACAGTAAGTTTTAATGGAGCTTCGAAGCTGTCGAACAAGTTTTACTCAAGCGTAGGGATAAATTATATTAAAATAAACAGCGACTTGCCCAGCTTTGGTCAGGGCAGTGCATCTGTATTGGATAACCTATATCAGGGCCCGCGCGATATTCCTATTAGTGAGCAAAAAGATCTGGATAATAAATTCAACTCCATGAGCTACATCGATAAAACAGGTGTTGAGCGTTATGGTTACTATGGTGCTTATGCTGAAAACCCATATTATACACTGGCCAACTATAAGAATGAAAACATGGTCGATCGTATTTTTGGTAATTACATTATCGGCTATCAACCCTTCGAATGGTTAAAGATAGAAGATCGTGTAGCCGGCGACATCATTTCGGATCGCCGCTACCAGTCTAATCCTAAAATAGCTTCAGAACCAGCCGATGAAACGGGGTTGTATGATGGTCTTCCACATATTACGCAAGGTCGCTATTCCGAGAATTATATCAACACCAACTACCTGTATAACGATCTGATGGCTACTTTCAATAAAGATGTTGCGAAAGATGTAAA
>CBFGNI010000102.1:0-9732 GCA_965650105.1 uncultured bacterium
TTATTTTATATTATATAAAAGGGATGCCAAAATTACAAAACGAAGCAATCAATACTTTTAAGATATCGATTGCTCAGGTTAATATTATTTCCTCAAAGGTATTCTACCTCAGAAAGCGTAAATAGCCCTGTATTGATATTGAATGTAAAAGTAACCTTGCAGTTAGGGGTTAGCTCATATTTGCGTAAGTATTTGCGGCCTCTCTTGTCAATGGTTACCGGCATTATCCACACAGTGTATTGTTCATACAGGTTGATACCATCTGTCATATAAAGCAGCACCGAGTTTTTATTATGTAGCTCTTTGTATAGAAATTTCCCTGCACTATCTACATCTATTATTTTAAGATGATAGCCGTTTAGCGTATCAGGTACATCGTGTATATAGTCGGTTTTCACAACATAGATATTTTTAATGCCTGGCGGCAGTACCTGGCGGGCAAAAGTGTCTAGCAAGCCATTTTGCCTTTTGGCTATTTGCTCAACCAGGTAACGTTCACATTGATATATGCGGTGTGCATCTTGCGGCCATTTTGCTTTTTGTATTTGTGCATTAAGTGTACAAGGTACTACAAGAATTAATAGATAAAATAACCACTTCATAGCGTACAAATTACGGCAAAACTCGCTTCTTTAATAAGAATACAGGTATTTTTATAGCTTTACTGGTATGCTAAGCTATTGGGAGCAGGAAAGTTTTGTGCGCTACAGCCATATTGTAGTGGGTGCAGGTATTGTAGGCCTGAGTACTGCAATAGAATTGAAGGATAAATATCCTGGTATGCGCGTGCTGGTGCTGGAGCGGGGACTATTGCCAACCGGGGCAAGCAGCCGCAATGCTGGTTTTGCATGTATGGGCAGCCTTACTGAACTGCTGGACGAACAACAGTATGATACCGATGATGAGATAATTGCCCTGTACGAGCAACGTAAAAGAGGACTGGAATTACTCAGAAAGCGGTTGGGCGATGATAATATCGGCTATAGAGCTAATGGTAGCTATGAGCTGATAAGTGAGAATGAATTACCTATGCTGGAACGCATGAGTAATTTGAATGATCTGTTGCTGCAGGTTTCAGGTAAGCCTGCTTTCCGCATAGCTAATGACAAGATTAAAGAATTTGGTTTTTCTGATACTTATTGTAAGGTACTTATAGAAAATACCTGCGAAGGTGAGTTGCATACAGGTAAAATGTTATATGCCCTTAATATGCTTGCGCTAAGTAAAGGGGTAGAGGTTAAGACAGGGGCAATGGTAACGCAGTTTGAAGAAACCTCCGGATATGTGGCGATACACATCAAAGATGGTGCACGCGGGGAGGAGTTAGTGCTACATGCTGATACTTTAAGTATTTGTACTAATGCTTTTACCAAGACTTTATTGCCTAATGAGGATGTGATACCCGGCCGTGGACAAGTGCTCATTACACAACCTATAGAAGGATTAAAATTCAAAGGGGTTTATCACTTCGATAAAGGCTATTATTATTTCCGCGAAATAGATGGCAGAGTATTATTGGGTGGGGGGCGCAACCTCGATTTTGAAGGCGAGACTACTACGGAAATTGCCTTGAACAATGCCATACAGATAGACCTTGAGGAGAAACTAACTAACTTCATATTGCCGGGCACTCATTTTCAAATAGCGCAACGCTGGGCCGGTATTATGGCTTTTGGGCAAAGCAAACAGCCAATTGTAAAAGCATTCTCCAGAAGAATTTTTGGTGGCTTCAGGATGGGGGGGATGGGGGTAGCGCTGGGCAGTCAAACAGCCAAACAGCTAGCTGAACTCATTTAAACGTTTTACTACTTCGCCTATTGGTAAGCCCATTACATTATAGTAATCACCATTTATTTTTTCAATGCCTATCATTCCTATCCATTCTTGTATGGCATAAGAGCCGGCTTTATCATAAGGTTTGTATTGCTGCACATAATGTATTATCTGCTCTGTGTTCAGTTGCCTAAAATAAACTTCTGTATTAACAGAAAAACCTATTTGTTTTGTACCCTTTTGCATACAAACACCAGTTACTACTTCATGCATTCTTCCTTGTAGTTCCGATAACATAGCTATAGCGTCGCTTTCGTCTTTGGGCTTACCTAATATTTTATGATCAAGTAACACAACTGTATCCGCAGCGATAATTAATGCATCAGGATGGCTTTCTTCAATGGCTGCTGCTTTTTTCTTGGCAAGATGTTCAGGTACCAGTTCGCCCGGCATGCCTTCTGGGTTGGTTTCATCTACATCGGCTATCACTATGTCAAAATCAAGTTCGGCAGCTTCCATCAACTGTTTTCTGCGTGGCGATTGCGATGCGAGTATTATCTTAAACATGTGCTTCGAAATAATAAATGACCAGCGAAAATATACCCAGCACCATAATTATTTTTATATGCTTACTAGCCTTAGCGTAGTGCTGTGTGGTTGCTTCTTTTTTTAAATTATATATCCAGGCCATAAGTGGCAATACCAATGCCAGCATTGCATAGCTGCCCAATATCCACCAGTCTGCGGTTATAAGTTTATATGCACCATTGATGAGCGGTATGATAGCAATAATACCCAATCCCTGTGCAAACCATTGGGATTTTTGTAGCCCCCATTTTATAGGCATCGTTACACAACCTTGTTCAGCATCACCTTTAAAGTCTTCCATGTCTTTTACTATTTCGCGCATCCAGGTAAGCATAAATGCAAAGAACGTGTAGATCATCAGTACCCAAAACGGATTAGGTATCCTTTGGCCATTCATATCTATCATGGCACTTTGAGTAGCGTAGCTACGTAATACAGGTTCATACCATATCAGCACAATAATGGTGAATGCTGTAAGCAAAGCCACAATCACATTGCCCGACATGAACATGCGCTTGAAGTGTGTAGAATAAAACCAAAGCAAAACAGTACAGGTGAGCTGGAAAAATAGCCACTGCCAATGGTGCGCCTGCAATGCAACGAATAAAGCAAGCAGCAAGCTAACCACGTTCAGAAAACTGTGCATCAGTATAGCCTGCTTCAGTGGTATTTTTTTCTCTAGTATTACTTTCTCAGGGCGGTTTATGATATCGATCTTAATATCGAAATAATCGTTAATGATGTAACCCGCAGCAGCAATGAGCACTGTTGCTAATGCAATACATAAAAAATTAAGCGGGTTCAATAATAGTGGTACACCTGTCAGGCTTTTTAAAGGCAATATGACGCATGCCCACGCCAACACTTGCGTTAGGAAAACTATCAATAAGTTTTGCCACCTCATTAATTTGAACCAATACATACAGTATTGTTATAGGATAATTGCTTACTTCCTCCAGTTACCCGGATCAAGGCGCCATTGTTGCAATGAATCTTTTTGGTCTGCTTCTATCAGTTTCTGTTCTTCTGCAACTTCCATCAGTGCATTATAGTTGCTAATAGTATGTAGCGGCAAACCTGCTTTTGCAAAAGCCTCGTCAGCCACAGGGAAACCATAAGTAAACAAACCACACATGCCTAAAACCTCTGCACCTTGTTCACGCAACACATCCACTACTTGAAGGCTGCTCTTGCCTGTCGATATAAGGTCTTCTACAACTACCACTTTTTTACCGGGTTCCAGTACGCCTTCTATCTGGTTGCCCATGCCATGTTCTTTTGGCTTGCTGCGTACGTATATAAAAGGCAGCTTTAAAAGATCGGCAGCCATTACCCCATGAGCTATACCTGCGGTAGCAACACCAGCTATTACTTCAGCATCCGGGAAATGCTCCAAAACCATATTGGCCAGTTCACTTTTTACAAAATCGCGTACGTAAGGGTAAGACAATACTTTGCGATTATCACAATATACAGGAGAGTTCCATCCTGATGCCCATACATAAGGCTTTTGCAGGTTGATTTGCAATGCCTTAATTTGCAATAGTTTTTCGGCGAAATGTTTTTGCGTGCTCATAACGGCTCAAACCTACGCCAATTAGGTAAGTTTACAAACTGAAAGCATGTACTTCGAACAAAAAATATACTACAATAACAAGCCCCTTATACTTACTAATGACGCGCATGAATATAAAGCCGGGCATCCCATATCGACAGGTTATATAAGTTTTACGGGCGCTTTTTCACGCAACTTCAGGCTTGCCTTCCAGCACCTGGATAAGGTGGGAACGTTGGGTGCTATTATTGAAGATATATCACCTGCGTCGCTGCAAAAAGAGCTACATGCTTTGTACGAGCCTATAGATGCCGGTGGTGGTGTGGTGGAAAATGAAGCGGGAGACATACTCATGATATATCGTCGTGGTAAATGGGATTTGCCTAAAGGTAAACGTGATGACGGTGAAGATATAGCTCAATGCGCTTTACGCGAAGTAGCTGAAGAAACAGGATTGCATCAACTGCAATTAGGCGAGAAAATATGCGATACATATCATATCTATGCGCAGAAGAAACAAAACCTTTTAAAATGTACTACATGGTACAAAATGAAAGGCACTTCGAAAGAAACCCCAAAGCCGCAAGCTGAAGAGAATATATTAGAAGCGAAGTGGGTAGCCACTAAAGAGCTCAGGTCCCTTATGTATAAATCATACGAGGCTATACGCGAAGTGTTGCAGCAAAGCGGCGTTAGCTGGTAGTCTCAGTACCTTCCTGCTTCAATAGGTGTTTGCCGTAAATAATTAGTTTATAGCCTCTGCGTTTCAGAGATATTGCACGCTGGTACCGTTCATCAATTGTTTTATGGTGGCGGTAGGCAGCGAATATCATCGATGAGGAAATAATACCAGCAACTTTTTTCTTATTGCTTTTATTTACAACAGGTATAAAACTCACCTGGTACCTATCCATTAATTCTACTGTCAGGCTTAGTTTGCTGTCCGGGTAAACATATAATGGCTGTCGGTTAGTAAATAGTTCTATGGTACTGGTTTCATCTGTTTTAGCTTCGTATAGTTTGTTCTTATCAAATACACCTGCAAGATGCCCTGCATTATCATACACTACAAAACTTTGTAATTGATTATCGCGCCGGGCCAGGCTTTGTTTTACTTGTTTCACCGTACTCTCAATATTTACAACGGGTACTTCCGTTTCCATTATCTGTTCCACCTTTATACCCTGCAGCACATCGGGCTCATAAGCTTCTGGGGTTATTATACCTCTGCGCTGTATTTTTTCGGTCATTATAGTCCCCTTCATCAAAAAGAAAGAAACAAAGTATGAAGCAGTACATGCACCTAAAAGCGGTAGCAAACCATGTGGCTGCATCGTGGCCTCGAATGCGAAAATTATAGAAGTAAGTAGGGCCCGCGAGGCGCCTGCAAACATTGCAGCCATGCCTATCAATGCACAGGTAGGTAAATTGATACTACTATTGGGGACGATCTTTAATACCAGCATGCCCAAGCCTAAGCCTGTCGCCCCGCCTATCGTTAATAAAGGCGCCAGCGTACCACCTGATGTACCGCTACCCAACGATACCGACCAGGAAATAAATTTCAGAATGCACAAGCCAAGTACCATTTGCACAGTGAGGGAGCCACTTAGCAGAGCGGTAATGTTATTATAACCCACACCTAGAGTATAAGGGGCAAAGTAGCCTACTATACCTACTGCCACCGCACCTATTGCGGGCCAGAACATCCAGTGTACCGGCAAATGTTCAAACATGTCTTCTATCCAATACACACTTTTCGACACTCCTGTTGCTATTATACCTATCACAGCCCCCAGGAATGTATATAGCATAATGTCTTCACTGTTGGGTGTAGGCAACGTAGCCATTGCAAATACAGGGGCGCTGCTGAATAACAAGTAGTGCATAGCAGTGCCCGTAACACAGGCTAAGGCCACGGGTATAATTGATCTCGCAGAGAATTCAAATAAAAGAAGCTCTATGGCTAACAAAACCGCTGCTATAGGTGTGCCGAATATCGCCGCCATACCTGCTGTTGCACCTGCAGTCAGCATTACTTTGCGTTCGTTGGGCGTTATGTGCATGATCTGCCCCGCCAGCGAACCTAACGCACCACCGGTAGATATGATGGGGCCTTCAGCACCAAAAGGGCCGCCTGTGCCAATTGATATAGCGGCAGAAATGGGTTTTAATAAAGTGATGATAGGTTTAATGCGGCTTTCATTGGTCAGCACTTGCTCCATTGCCTCTGGTATGCCATGGCCTTTAATAGCTTCCGACCCGTACCTTGCCATCACTCCTACTATCAATGCGCCAATAACAGGCACAATGATTACGGCCAGGCCCAAATGATTGCCTGCGGGCCCATTTTCCTCAAAAGAGAAATTGCCATAGAACGAAATATTGGTAATGAGGTTGATCAGTAGCACTAGCACTTTTGCTATTAAGCCAATAAGAATGGCATTTACTATTACCTGCAGGCTTACAAAAAGCAGGCGTTTTGAAACCACTTTATCTGTCGATTCTAAATAAGTATCTATATTATTGCTTAACGATGGAGCTATAGGTATGGTTTCGCCAAGGTTTTTTCGGGACATTTACAACTATTTTATGCAAAAGTATTGCATAAACAATATTTATCGTACTTTTTTTATATTTTAGCTTAGTTTAGTGTTGTTTTTGCAATAGTATGAAAGCGAATAATAAGGATCATTTAAACTGTTTTTTGTGTCAGCATAGCCTGCCAGAATGGGTGGAGGCGATACAAAACAATGCGCAGGTGTTACATTTCAAAAAAGGGCAATTGATATTTGAGGAAGGAGGTGAAGCAAAAGGCTTTTACTTTTTACACTCGGGCAAAGTGAAAATTCATAAGAAATGGGGAGCTGACAAAGACTTGATCGTAAAATTTGCTAAAGAAGGGGAAATACTCGGACATAGGGGTATAGGCGCACACCAGCATTATCCCGTATCTGCAACGGCATTGGAAAATATTGAGCTGTGTTATGTAAGTACCGAATTTTTAATAACTACACTTAAGGTTAATAATCAGCTTACTTATGAATTGATGCTGTATTATGCGCATGAATTGCAGGAGGCAGAATTAAGTATGAGTAATTTGGTACACATGAATGTGAAAAGCCGGATTGCTGATTCATTGCTACGTATAAAAGATATTTTTGGTATTAATAAAGATGGCTATATCAATAGTACACTTACCCGTCAGGACATCTCATCATTCGCAGGTACTACTTACGAAACTGTATTTAAAACATTCAATGAGTTTATTAATGACGGTATTTTAGAGGCATCGGGCAAAAATATTAATATAAAAAAAATTGATTCGTTGAAAGTAATTGCTGGTAAAAAGTAGGTAGCATATTACCTGGCGCTCGCCACAAAGCACAAATTGCATTACTGTACCTT
This sequence comes from uncultured bacterium, assembly GCA_965650105.1. Taxonomy (GTDB): domain Bacteria; phylum Bacteroidota; class Bacteroidia; order Chitinophagales; family Chitinophagaceae; genus Polluticoccus. Next base: position 7,325 of record CBFGNI010000102.1, read on the forward strand.
TGCGATAGTTTGCAAAAAGCAGGCGTAGCAATATGCAGCATTTTAAAAGAAACATCGGCGAGTTTTTGGTCCGTGCCGATCAATTCAGGTCTAAATATATCAAGAAGCGGAATTTCCTAATGGCACTCAGTTTAGTTGTGGGTACCATATCGGCATTGGCGGCTGTACTACTGAAAGTTTCTGTGCAAATGGTAGAGCATAATGTTGATGGCCTGAATAGTTATTTTCATGACAACTGGCTTACCGCATTATTCCCGCTGGTAGGTGTGGGAATTTCGCTTTTACTGCTAAAAAGAATATTTAAAGGGCGACTGTCAAGGGGGGTTGGTTTTATTGTTGATAGCATTTTTACAAATAAAAGCCGTATTGCATTTCAACACACTTTCGGGCATATGCTTACCAGTGCTATTACCGTGGCTTCAGGCGCCTCAGTAGGGTTAGAGGCGCCTATTGTATCTACTGGTGCTGCAATAGGCTCTAATACGGCAAAAGATATGCGTTTGTCGTACAAGGATACTACTCTGCTGCTGGCTTGCGGGGCAGCCAGTGGTATAGCGGCGGTATTTAACAGCCCCATTGCCGGTATCATCTTCGCTCTCGAGGTGTTGATGATCGATTTTAATATTCCCTTTTTTATTCCTTTACTTATTTCAACCGCTACGGCAACGGTTATCTCGCAGGTATTATATCCTGATAAATTTGTGTTTCTAATTATAAATGGCTGGGATCTTCAGGCTATTCCCTTTTATATATTAATGGGTATTGCCTGCGGTATGGTATCAGTATATACCAGCAATGTTGTTGAAAAGGTAGAGGGCTATTTTCATAAGCGAAAGCTTGATTGGAAAACCTGGCTAATGGCTGGCGTGCCACTATGTTTGCTAATATATTTTTTACCGGGTTTATATGGTGAGGGTTATAGTGCCATAACAAATTTGCTGCATGGCAATTATACCGAACTAACCCGCCATACCCCGCTGCATAGTATAAACAACCAGTCTTATGCCATTATTATAATGTGCATCTTACTCATCGTCTTTAAATCGATAACGGCAGCGCTTACAATGGGCGCGGGGGGCAATGGTGGCATATTTGCACCATCGCTCTTTATCGGAGGGTTGGTGGGTTTCTTATTTACCTATGTTATTAATCTTACGGGTCTTGTTGAGTTAAAGACGCCTAACTTTATTATCGCCGCTATGGCAGGTGTTTTAGCTGGTGTCATGCACGCTCCGCTCACGGCAATATTCCTATTGGCTGAAATTACCGGTGGTTACGCGCTCTTTATACCATTAATGATAGTGGTTGCTATATCATATTTTATTACGCGCAAGTATGTACGCCACTCGATGTATCACAAAGGGTTATTACATAAAAATATACTACAGCAAAATAAAGGCGAGGACGACCATTTCTAGGCAAGCCCGAGATGGCTCATTACATGCGATATGACCCTGTCGCAACGTGTAAGGTGGAAACTGTATATATGTTCTTTCATGTAGCCGCTTAGGTTTGCACGCAACATGGTTTTTGCCCTGTTCAATCGCACTTTTACATTGGGCTCTTCTATATTCAGTGCCGACGATGTTTCTTTTACCGATAGCTCTTCTATTTCCCTAAGCATAAAAACCAACCGGTATTTTTCAGGCAGTTTTGCAATGGCTTGTTCCAGTACCGAATTCAATTCCTTGTTCACTAAAATATTGTCCGGGGTACGCATATATATTGAATTATGAGGTTGTTGTACTGTGTTGCGAGATAGTTGATGCTTACGGTTTTGCTCAAAGCATTGGTTCAGCATGATACGTGTAAGCCAGGTTATGAACGATGCGCGTTGTTCAAATTTTTCCATATGTTCATAGGCATTGATATATGCTGCCTGCATGGCATCTTCCACTTCGCTGCTGTTGTTAAGTACCGACATTCCAATGCGGTATAGCCGTTGGTTATACCGGCGCATCAATATTTCGAATAGTTTTTTATCACCTGTTAGTATCCGGCTTATTATTTCAGCATCAGGCAGTTGCGCAATAGTTTCAGGTTCGTTCAAGATCATAGTTTATTAGATGAATAAAATGGGAAAAAGTTACAAGAGCGGGATATAATTTTTTGTAACCTTTTTTACAGCCGTCCCTCTAATCAATATACCAAAATCAAAATACTATGGCAAATGTATTACAGCTTCAGAGAACATTAAAATTCACATTCGGTATAGTGCCTATTGTTGCAGGCGCAGATAAATTTACCAACCTGCTTACTAACTGGTCCGATTATTTGGGCAGCGCAAAAGACATCATTCCATTCGATCCGATCACTTTTATGCATATAGTGGGCATCATCGAGATCATTGCCGGTATACTGGTATTGGTTCGTCCGCTAATAGGTGCTTACGTGGTTATGGCGTGGCT
>CBFGNI010000103.1:0-9683 GCA_965650105.1 uncultured bacterium
ACGTGCAATTGTTCTCCGTAACAATGGAATTAAAAAACGTTACTATGCTTACCGCGATGGTAAAGCTACCCATACCAATGCTGAAATAGCAGCTGAGGCTATAAAAGGCCTGTTTGACGAAAAGTTGCCTATTAGCAAAATGGAAGTACTTGCGGTAGGTACTACATCACCCGAACAGATATTGCCATCGCATGCGGTGATGACACATGGTGTTTTGAATATACATCGCGTAGAACTCATGTCAGGCACAGGGGCTTGCTGCAGCAGTATGCAGGCGCTTAAGTATGCTTATATGTCGGTAGCAAGCGGCATGTCGAAAGTGGCTGTTGCATGTGGCTCAGAAAGATTTTCCGCTTATACAAACGCTACCCGTTTTCAACCCGAGGTGGAAAAGCTAAGCGAATTGCAGGATAATCCGATAATAGCATTTGAAAAAGATTTTTTAAGGTGGATGCTGAGCGATGGTGCCGGGGCTGCCTTATTGCAACCGGAACCCAACACAGAAGGCTTATCGCTTAAGATAGAATGGCTGGAGCTTACTTCTTTTGCTAATGAACTGGAAACATGTATGTATTCTGGCGCAGTAAAGAATGAAGATAAAAGCATAACAGGCTGGAATGATATGGGTGCTGACCAATGGGATGCGGATAGTGTGTTCTCATTAAAGCAAGACACACGGCTTTTAGGAGAGAATATAGTGCCTAAAGGTGGTGTATATCTTGCCGAACTGATGGAAAAGCATAACCTGACTGTTGATGATGTGGATTACTACATGCCACACATGTCGAGCGAATTTTTTAAAGGCCAGATATATGAACATCACAAACGCATAGGTATGGATATACCCTATGAAAAATGGTTCTATAATCTGCCATGGGTTGGTAATGTTGGTAGTGCATCGCCATTCCTGATGATGGAAGAAGCCATGAATACCGGAATGCTGAAAAAAGGCGACCGCATACTAATGATGGTGCCTGAAAGTGCCCGCTTTACATATGCTTATATGTATATGACGGTAGTATAACACAACACACACCTAAAAACATAGATGAATCCAAAAATTCTTGTTCTTTACTTCTCGCAGTCGGGGCAATTGAGAGATATACTTGATAATACCCTGCAAGACATAAAGGACAAAGCTGAAATAACCTTTGCTGAAATAGAAATGGCCAAACCATTTCCATTTCCGTGGACTGCGATGCAATTCTTTGACGCGATGCCCGAAACTGTTGAGCGCATACCGTCGGAGATAAAGCCGATCCCAGACAGTATAATTAATAAAGATTATGACCTGGTAATATTTGGTTACCAACCATGGTTCCTTAATCCCTCACAGCCTACTACTTCATTTCTGAAAAGCAAATATGCAAGTGTGTTGAAAGGTAAACCTGTGGTGACTATTGTTGGTTGCCGAAATATGTGGCTGCATGGGCAGGAAAAAGTAAAAGAAGATTTACAAAGCGCAGGTGCCAAGCTAGTTGGCAATATAGTATTGCAGGATAGTTATACTAACCTTGTGTCTCTACTTACCATTATCCGCTGGAATTTTACCGGACAAAAAGAAGCATCGCGTTTCTTGCCGGCCGCCGGTGTGCAGGATAAAGACATAAAAGGGTCCAGGCGATTTGGTATGCCTATTTATGAACACTTGGTACAAAACAAGCTGGATACATTGCAGGAAGACCTTCTTAATAAAGGTGCTATACAACTGAACCCGGGCCTTGTTCTTTTAGAACAACGTGGTATCAAGAACTTCCGCTACTGGGCAAAGTTCATACGCGAGAAAGGAGGCCCCGGCGACCCTAACCGCGCAGGAAGGGTGAAGATGTTTATGCGCCTTTTGCTAACGGCAATATTTGTATTGTCGCCATTATCGTCGTTAACTGCATTCATAAAGCTGCAACTAAAAAAGAAGAGCTTATTAAAAGATGTAGAGTACTTCAAACAACTAGCCTACGAAAAAGGCAGAATATAATTGTAACCATAAAGCCACTCAAATTGAGTGGCTTTGTTTTATTTAAGGATGCATTAGTGTCAATTGACCCAGATGATATGCCTGGTGGTTGACACGGCTAATCAAAACATTCAGTTTGTTGCGATGCGGTTCTTTAGCAAAATCTTCTTCAGATACCGATGTATGCCTTCCCATCCAGTCTTCAACACTCATTGCATGGAAACGTTCAGATAGTTTTAAATTGAGCTCTTTCCAATTCTTTTTAAGCTCACTAACCGTTGGCATTTTCGTTGCTACATTATCGGGTGTAAAAAGAAAATCAGCAGTCAGTTCCGGGAATAGTTTATCGCCTAAATTGAATAAAGGCAACATACCATCATTCACAGTAACCAAGTGACCCAATAAATAGATAGCACGGTTGCGTTTAGGTGCAACTTCTTTCAGGTAAATATCTTCATCGTATTCTGCAAAGAATACATCCACGCGTTTGTTTTGCTCTGCCCAGGCAGCTATCATTTGTTTGATGATCCTTTCGGTATATTGGTAATCGCTCATGTTTTGAATAGTTAAACTGTGAAAAACTCACCAAAGCTATTCTATGTATTACGTGCCGGAAATCGTTTTTGTCTATTTACTTATTACCAGTTCTTTTCCTTCCATCTATCCACCAAATATTTATTGTCAACATGTTTTATATTGATGCGAGTACCATGGTATATGCCATACTTAGAAGACAATACATCTTTGTGAATGTGAACTATATGCGTTGTAGGTTCGATAAATAGCAAATTGTAATCGAATAAATCATGTATATCTGCACGTAATAGAATACCATTACTTATGTGATTTATACCATTTTGAGCATGTTCCTCAATGTGGCAAGCATCTAGTACGTGTGTAACATTAGTGCCAGTAATACAGCATTTAGATTTACATTCTTTCATAAGAGAACGTCTAAACTTTGGCTGGCCTTTTCTTATTCTGAGAGAAGCATTTCGACGAGCATAAGGATCATCATCAGGGATATTATAATTAGGGGTTGTTGTTACTAATTCAGAAGCATCTATTACGTGAATTTGCTTTCCATTATCGCTCCAATAAAGTTGAGGATGAAAATTGACTATAGTTGAAATTTTAGTCCTGTGCCCAGGTCTTCCTAATTCAGTAAGTATACCATTGCTATTATTAATTTTTTGTAAGAAAGAGAAATATGCTTTCTTATTAAAACGTGATTCTTCTCCACTAGTTCGTTTAATAATGATTGTTCCGGAATCTAATATCTCTTTGATAAGATATTCTCGTTTCTGAACAGGGGATTCAAAAACGTCTTGGTTTTCCTTTGCAATATTTACTATTTGCAGGAAACTATTCCATGAATTTTCTGATAAATCTAAAGGCATATTTATTTACTTATAGTAAGCAATTTCTTCCCTACCCTCACTGTTGCGCATACCCCTATACATGCCATTTGAATTGAAGCAGAAGTCGAAATTGCCTTTAGCATCAACTGCTATCAAACCACCTTCACCTCCCATTTTCACCAGTTTGTCTTTTACAACTACATCACAAGCTTCTTTTAGTGAAAGCCCTTTGTATTCCATAAGGCAGGAAATATCGTGCGCTACTACGGCACGTAAAAAATACTCCCCATGCCCTGTGCATGATATGGCACAGGTTGCATTATTAGCATAAGTACCTGCTCCCACTACGGGGCTATCGCCAATGCGGCCAAAGCGTTTGTTGGTCATACCACCGGTTGAAGTGCCTGCAGCAAGGTTACCCTGGCTATCGCAAGCAACGGCACCTACGGTACCAAATTTATGATCTGTATTAGGGGCTGCTGCACCTTTCAGGTTATCGCCTTCATGATCCAGTTGAGTGAAATCAGAATCGCGTATCTTCACCCACTGGTCGTAGCGCATTTTATTGAAAAAATAATCATCGGTAGCCTGCTCGATACCATGCGCCAATGCAAATTCGCTGGCACCGTTGCCACTCAGGAAAACATGGCCTGAATGCAACATTACCTCACGTGCCAGTTTTATTGGGTTTTTGATATTACGTACACCTGCAACAGCACCTGCCATTAAATTTTTACCCTCCATTAATGCAGCATCCATTTCGTGTAAACCTTTTTTCGTAAACACAGAGCCACGACCAGCATTGAATATCGGGTTGTTCTCTAATTCAGTTATTGCAGCAACTACAGCATCCATTGCTGCACCGCCACCTGCTAATATTTCATAACCTTTATCGAGCGCCAATTTCAAGCCTTCATCATATTCCTGTTCCTGTTGCTGGGTCATCATTGAAGGCGTAATATTACCTGCACCTCCGTGTATAACTAATGTAAAAGACATTCTATGCTATATAATTTTTTAAGACTATTGTAAATATGCAGCTTCAATATTTTCGCCTGCTGTTTCCACCTCTATATGCTCCTGCAGGGTGGTTGCAATGGTGTGTCCTACTATATCGGGCGATATAGGGAATGATTTGTGTTTTCTATCGACAAGTACAGCGACCTGTATACTTTTCAATTCATAGTCGAGTAAGGGCCGGAGCGCATACAACAATGTTTTGCCTGAATTGGCCACATCATCGACCAATACCACAGAGCGACCCGATATATCTTCCGGTACTTTTATTTCTTTAGATAATGGCTTTTTTTTATTGAGTGAAAGGGATAAGACATCTACTTTCAGCGGACTAATTTCGCGTATACGCTTTGCAAGACTTTGTGCTACTGCAAAACCACTTCCTTCCACGCCTATCAGTGTCACCGCCTCGGCCTTGCTGTTGTGCTCCCATACCTGGTAAGCCATGCGCTGCAGCTTAAAGCCTATTCTTTCTTTATCTAAAATAAGTATGCGCTTTTTTGCCATAGAAATTAGTTTGAACGGATTGCCACAACAGGATCGAGCCTTGAGGCAGACCTTGCAGGTATAAACCCGGCCAGTATGCCCACAATTGCTGATATGCTGATGCCTATTGCGAAATTTTTAAGCGATAAAGTAACCGGGAAGTCAGCACCATAAGTGAGTGCCAGACTCAACAAAAGAACAGTAATGATCCCTATTATACCACCTGCAAGACATAATGCTACAGCCTCTACCAGAAACTCCATAAGTATGCTGCTTTTTCTTGCGCCGACAGCTTTCTTAAGCCCAATAACACGAGTACGTTCCTTTACAGTAACAAACATGATATTGGCTATACCAAACGCACCTACGACTAGTGAAAACGCACCAATCACAGAACCAATCATATTTATTGATGCAAACACAAGATCGAGCCGTTCTGATATCTGGCTGAGCCTGTTCATTGCAAAGTCGTTTGCTTGTCCCGGCTTTACCTTACGTACGCTACGCAATACACCTTCTACTTCGTACTTTACCTCTTCAAGATCTTTACCATTGGCTGCTTTTATTATAAGAACAGGATCGTTATTAAGCGATTTTACATCTACAAGAGCAGCGGCTGTATTGTATGAATAGATAATACCATTATCAAAATCGAAACCTGCCATATTCTGGCCAACTTTCTTCATTACGCCAATTACATTGAACTGTCGCCCAAGAAAGAATATAGTTTTACCTATAGCTGTAGTGCCACCAGGGAAAAATTCCTTATATATTTCATCGCCTATAACAACCGAATTGCTGGTGCCATCCAGTTCGGAATTCGATAAATATCGGCCATTGGCTATTTCTATGTTTTGTATCTGGTCGAAATTACTAGTAACGGCATAGCCCTTAACACTGCTCAGTTCCTGATCGAGATGCTTGATGGTAATATCCCTTTGCGTAAAACAAAGTGTAGCAAAAGCTACATCGGGCAATTTATTAACTGCATTTAACTCTGTAGGGCCCACACTTGGCCTGCGCCAAAATTCCCACCATTTATACTCCCCACCTTCATCCATCCAGGGCCAGCGATTTACATACAGCACATCGCTACCCAGGCTTGACATCTCTTTAGCGATGTTATTCTTCATACTATCGAGTACAGTAAGCACTGCTATAATGCAGAAGATACCAATTGTAATACCCAGCAATGAGAGGAAAGTGCGCAACTTATTTGCCTTCAGTTCGTGAAAGGATTGCGTAATGCTTGTGGAGATTATCTGCCTGGTATTAGTCATTTAACAAGCAAATTTAGGTTTTGGGGGTAAATTCAGCTAATATTATCAGGTATTAAATAATATTTTTGAATTTTAAATTCTCCGCTTGCAACCGGCACTCTCCTTCCTGCTAAAAAACAAGACGCTCAACTACCCCAGGTTTAGAAATTATTTACTGCTGCGCTTTACGCTGATCATGTCGCTGAACATGCAGATGGCCATAATCAGTTATATGGTTTACCGTATGACAAAAGACGAACTGTCGCTGGGTATGCTGGGGCTTTGGGAGGTGATACCGGCATTTGGCTTTTCGCTGATATCAGGGCCCTTTGTGGACCAACGTGAAAAGAAAGGTTTGCTGCTGGGATGTATCATAGGGTATTTGTTATTATCGGCATTCTACATAATATTATCATTGAAAGGATTCCAGAGTATGGCCGGTGTGAAACTAACTACTTGGCTGATATATGCGGGTGTATTTATCGGAGGTACATTAAGAGCATTTCTAAGCCCATCGAACTTTGCATTGCTGGGTATGATTGTACCTAAACGATTATATGCTAATGCAACTACCTGGAGCAGTACGGCCTGGCAGCTAGGTGCAGTTATAGGCCCTTTACTGGGCGGGGCCATGATTGCTATGAGTGGATTTTCGCTTAGTTTGGTGAGTGTGGCGCTGATACAGGTTGTATCGCTGGTGGCTATAATCATGATACCCAGGCAACCTATGATGAAAAAAACCAAAGAACCCATATTGAAAAGCCTGGGCAGCGGATTGAAATTTGTGTTTAGTACACAGCTGATATTGGCTGCGTTGGCGCTGGATATGTTTGCTGTGCTGTTTGGGGGGGCCGTGGCGCTGCTGCCTGTTTATGCCGATGATATACTGAAAGTAGGCGAAGTAGGCTATGGCTGGCTGAGGGCAGCACCGGGAATAGGCGCTATTATTTGCCTAATGATATTATCGTTCATACCATTAAAATCGAAAGCGGGAATAAAGCTATTGGTGAGCATTGGCTTGTTTGGTATTACAACCATCATCTTTGGTTTATCGACCAGTTTTATATTGTCTTTCCTGATGTTGCTGTTAGGTGGATTGTTCGATTCGGTGAGCGTGGTGATAAGAGGTACCATTTTGCAGCTTTATACACCCGATGACATGCGTGGCAGGGTTGCTTCGGTAAATACTATGTTCATCAGTTCATCGAATGAATTAGGTGCATTGGAAAGCGGGTTAACCGCCAAATGGATGGGGACTGTGCCTGCGGTTGTATTTGGTGGCATCATGACCATGCTGGTAGTAATAGGCACTTACTTCAAAGCTCCGAAACTGCGTACACTGAAACTTGACCCTAACGTGAAGGATAAAACATAAAGTACACTGCACCCACTATAAGCCCGAACGCAACGGCATAATTCCACTTAAAGGGCTCCTTCAAAAAAAAGACAGCAAATATGCAGAATACTACAAGTGATATTACTTCTTGTATTGTTTTCAATTGAAACGGAGTATATCCCTCTTTTAGGCCAAACCTATTGTTTGCCGGAACCATAAACAGGTATTCGAAAAAAGCTATACCCCAGCTTATTAATATCAACTTAAATAAGGGTGTGTCTACGGTTCCTTTTTTAAGGTGGCCATACCATGCGTAGGTCATAAAACAATTGGAAATAAGCAGGCAAAAAATAGTGCGCATATACTTTTATCTTCTACCAAAGATACTATGCGCAAACAAAAAGGCACTCAAAAAATTGAGTGCCTTCAACTAACCAATCTAACCAACTATTATTCTTCTTTCTTTTCATTTCTCATCACAACAACTCCATCAAACACATCTATTAATACAGGTTTTGATTTATCTATCTCACCACCTATTATTTTTTTACTCAACATATTGATAATATCTTTTTGTATCACCCTTTTTAGTGGCCTAGCACCATATTGCGGATCGAAGCCCCTTTCAGAGAGATAAGTCAATGCATAATCGGTAAACTGCAGGTCGATATTCTGCTCAGCCAATTGCTTTTGCAGGTTTTGCAGTTGAATACGAATGATCCCTTTTATCTCTTTCCTCATCAACGGATGGAACATGATCACATCATCCACCCTGTTAAGAAATTCTGGCCTCATGGATTGTTTCAACAAATCCATTACTTGCTCTTTGGTAGCATCTACTACTTCATCAATATTTTTACCTTCCAGTTCAGCAAAATTCTCTTGTATAATATGGCTACCCATATTGCTGGTCATGATGATGATGGTATTCTTGAAGTTCACTACCCTGCCCTTGTTATCGGTCAGGCGGCCATCATCTAATACCTGCAGCAATATATTGAAGGTATCAGGGTGTGCCTTCTCTATCTCATCGAGTAAGACAACTGAATATGGTTTGCGGCGTACTGCTTCAGTAAGCTGGCCACCTTCTTCATAACCTACATATCCCGGAGGTGCACCAACCAGCCTGCTTACGCTGTGCTTTTCCTGGTACTCACTCATATCGATACGGGTCATCATACTATCATCATCAAACAGTACTTCAGCAAGCGCTTTAGCCAATTCGGTTTTACCCACACCTGTTGTACCCAGGAATATGAAAGAACCTATGGGGCGGCGAGGATCTTGCAAACCTGCACGACCACGGCGTATGGCATCGGATACAGCGACTATAGCTTCATCCTGTCCAATAACACGTTTATGTAATTCCTCTTCAAGATTCAGCAGTTTATCGCGTTCACTTTGCAGCATACGCTGTACCGGTATGCCTGTTGCTTTGGCTACATTTTCAGCAATATCTTCTGCATCTACTTCTTCTTTCAGCAAACGTTTATGCTGGCCATCCATTTCATCGAGCTGCTTACCAGATTCCTGCATCTCAGCTTCTTCCTGTTGTATTTTACCATATCGTATTTCAGCAACCCTGCCATAGTCACCATCACGTTCCGCTTTTTCGGCTTCCTGTTTCAGTTGCTCTATATTGCTTTTCGCTTTGTTAATCTTATCAACCAATTCTTTTTCTTCCAGCCATTTAGCCTTCAGTGTATCGCGCTGCACATTCAATAAAGAAATATCCTGGTTCAATGATTTCAGTTTATCCTCGTCATTTTCCCGCTTGATAGCTTCGCGTTCAATTTCCAACTGGCGGATACGGCGTTCCAGCTCATCCAGCTCTTCGGGCATGGAATTCATCTCCAATTTCAGCTTGGCCGCACTTTCGTCTATAAGGTCAATGGCTTTATCGGGTAGAAACCTGTCAGTAATATACCTGTGCGATAACTCAACTGCGGCTATAATAGCTTCATCTTTAATGCGCACCTGGTGGTGATTCTCGTAGCGGTCTTTTAAACCACGCAGTATAGATATAGCATCTTCAGGTGTTGGTTCGTTTACAAATACTTTTTGGAAACGGCGTTCCAGCGCCTTGTCTTTCTCGAAATATTTTTGATATTCGTTGAGTGTAGTAGCACCTATTGCGCGCAACTCACCACGGGCCAACGCAGGCTTCAAAATATTAGCGGCGTCCATTGCACCTTCCATTGCACCAGCACCTATCAAAGTGTGTATCTCATCAATGAACATGATGATCTCACCATTACTTTCCTGCACTT
>CBFGNI010000104.1:0-9674 GCA_965650105.1 uncultured bacterium
AAGATCTTAGTCTGAACACCAGCATGATATCTTTAGGTTCTTGCACCATGAAGCTAAATGCTGCAACAGAAATGATGCCGCTTAGCTGGGCACACTGGAGCAAGATGCACCCGTTCATGCCAATAGCGCAGGCAGGTGGCTACCAGCAAATAGTAAAAGAATTGTCTGCTTACCTGTGCGAGATCACAGCTTTCGATGCATGCAGCCTGCAACCAAACAGTGGTGCGCAAGGTGAATATGCCGGACTGTTAGCAATACGCAACTACCACGAAAGCAAAGGTGAAGGACACCGTAACGTAATGCTGATACCTATATCGGCACACGGTACCAACCCTGCATCGGCAGTAATGGTTGGCTATAAAGTAGTAGTGGTAAAAGCACTGGAAAACGGTTACATAGATGTAGCTGACCTGAAAGCAAAAGCAGAACAACACGCTGCTAACCTTGCAGGTATCATGGTTACTTACCCATCTACATACGGTGTGTACGAAGAAAGCATTAAAGAAATAACTGCAGTGGTACACCAGCACGGTGGACAGGTATATATGGATGGCGCGAACATGAATGCGCAGGTTGGTCTTACTGCTCCTGGTTTGATAGGCGCTGACGTTTGCCACCTGAACCTGCACAAAACATTTGCTATACCACATGGTGGTGGTGGACCAGGTATGGGCCCAATATGTGTGAAACAACACCTGGCGCCATTCCTGCCGGGTCATGTGGAAGAAGGTAAAGACAATGCACATGCAGTATCAGCAGCACCTTATGGTTCTGCAAGCATCCTGCTGATATCTTATGCATACATCCGTATGTTAGGGCCCGTAGGAGTTAAGAAAGCTACGGAGTATGCTATACTGAACGCTAACTACATGCGTACCCGTTTGATGAACGATTTCGATATCCTGTACACGGGTAGCGGTGGTACTTGTGCCCACGAATTCATAGTTGACCTGCGTCCGTTTAAAAAGACTGCTGAGATAGAAGCTGAAGACGTAGCCAAGCGTTTGATGGACTATGGCTTCCACGCACCTACTATGAGCTTCCCTGTACCGGGCACTATTATGATAGAACCTACGGAAAGTGAAGACAAAGCTGAACTGGACCGTTTCTGCGACGCATTGCTAAGCATCCGCGAAGAGATACGCGCTATTGAAGAAGGTAAAGCTGACAAAAAAGACAACGTACTGAAAAACGCACCACACACACAGGCTGTGATAACTGCTGACGAATGGAACCATGCTTATGGCCGCCAGCAAGCTGCTTTCCCCTTGCATTGGGTAAAAGCAAACAAATTCTGGCCAAGTGTAGCCCGCGTAAACAATACCGTTGGCGACCGTAACCTGATATGCACCTGCGAACCTACAGAAGCATATATGGAAGCTGAAGCTTAATAACAAGAATTACAATACTTATACGCCCGTAATATTTATTACGGGCGTTTTGTTTTTTAGCAATTGCAGGGCTTTGCGCTATTATTAAGGCATATTTTTCCCTACTTTTACGGTCTATATAAAGTAATATATACTTATGTCGCATCAATTGTTGAAAGGAAAAAAAGGTATCATTTTCGGAGCGCTGGATGAACGCTCAATGGCTTGGAAAACTGCATTGCGCTGCGTGGAAGAAGGCGCAGAGATCGTATTGAGCAATGCACCTATCGCGCTACGTATGGGTAAAATAAACGAACTGGCAAAAGCTTGTAACGATGCACCTGTAATAGCAGCAGATGCTACATCGACCGCCGACCTTGAAAACCTGGTGCAAAAAAGTATGGAAGCTTTAGGTGGTAAACTGGATTTTGTATTACACTCAATAGGTATGTCACCAAACGTGCGTAAGAATATACCTTATACCGATACTAATTACGACAACTTCATGAAGACGCTGGATATATCAGCCCTGTCTTTTCATAAAGTACTGCAAACCTGCATGAAGCTGGATGCCCTGAATGAATGGGCTTCTGTTGCAGCACTATCTTATATAGCAGCACAAAGAACCTTCCCCGGTTATAACGATATGGCCGATGCTAAATCGCTGATGGAAAGTATAGCACGCAGCTTTGGCTACCATTATGGTTTCAAAAATAAAGTGCGTGTAAACACCATCTCTCAATCGCCTACGGTTACAACAGCAGGTTCGGGAGTAGCGGGTTTTGATGTGTTTTTCGACTATGCTGATAAAATGTCACCATTGGGTAATGCTACGGGTGAAGATTGCGCTAACTTCTGTGTAATGCTATTCAGTGACTATACACGTATGGTAACCATGCAAAACCTTTTCCACGATGGTGGCTTCTCTAATACAGGTGTTAGCCAGCCAATAGTTGAAAAAATGATGCAGGCTGCTACAGCAGAATAATATTTAACAACTCATACAGCACAACAGCAATAATTCAAACCCATGTCACGTTTTACAAATATGCAATGGAAAAAATGGACCGGCTTATTGCTGTTGTGCCTATCATATCAAATAGCTGCTGCTCAGGTTGCAGGGGGGCAGCGCACTATGGAGTTCTTACGGCTGCCTAATGCACCCCGTATATCTTCGTTGGGTGGTATCAACGTAGCTAACCCCGACCAGGATATATCTTTCGCGTTGCAAAACCCTGCGCTGATGAGGCCGGGTTTGCATAACCAACTTGGCCTTAATTACAATGCATATTATGCAGGAATCAGCATTGCTAACCTGCAATATGGTTACCACGCAGAGAAGATAAAAACCTCGTTTGTATTTGGTGTGCAATATCTGAATTACGGCAACCTTACCAAGACCGATGATTTAGGAAATGAGCAAGGTTCTTTCAGGGCTAATGAGTATGCAATAAGCCTGGGCGCTTCGCGGCAATATGGCGAGCACTGGCGTTATGGTGCCACATTGAAATGGGCACATTCTTCTTTGTACGATAAAACAGCATCGGCAGTATTGGCTGATGTAGGTGTGAACTATTACGATACTGCTTCGCTGGTTGATTTGGGTATTGTAGCTAAGAACATGGGGTTTATGGCAAAAAAATATAACCCTGCAAACACTGCTGAACCATTACCATTCGACTTGCAAATTGGTATATCAAAAAGGTTTAAACACCTTCCACTACGCCTGATGGCTACAGTACACCATTTATATGAATGGGATATACGCTATGATAACCCCGCTGATGTAGAAAGCAGCACTGTATTTGGTACTAACGATACTACTACGAATACAAAGTCGCATTTTGCTGATAAGTTGTTCCGCCACTTTATTTTTGGTGCAGAAGTATTGTTGGGCAAACGCCTGACTGTTGGGGTAGGTTACAATCACCTGCACCGTGGTGAGTTAGCAATAAAAGACAAGACAGGGCTTGCAGGTTTTTCATTCGGCCTTGGCATCAACCTAAATAAATTTCATATACAATACGCACGGTCTTACTACCATATAGCAGGTGCAACCAATGAGTTTGGCATCAACATGACGCTGAACAAATTGTTTGGAATTGGTAAAACCGGCGATAAAATAAATTGGAGCAATACTTACCCCGACTGGCAATAATCCTATTTTTCTTCGTGTATTTTATGCCGCTTCGGCACGTTGAACAAAACTGATGTAAGTACAGGTACAAAGAAAATACCTATGCTTATGATAGATGTAATAATATCCCCCCATACGGTTGGGTGATGACCTATAGGTAAATGTTTGCCCTGGGCTTCCAGGCAACCATGCGGCCCCTCCATAAACAAGGCAAAAGAGGAACAAGGGTAGAAATGCGTGATTAACGATAGGCTAAGCTTTATACCCAAAAGGGCAATTACCAGGTAGGCACAAGTATCCAGAAAAGGGTACTTCTCCATTAGTTTTACAAAGCCCTGCGCTACAAAACGCATAGCCAGGATACCAATGAATACACCCGTCCAAACAAGGATAATATTTTTAGTGTAGGCATTAGCAGCAATCACGTTATCGATAGAGAAAGCCAGATCCATTAATTCAACCATGATAACTGTTGCCCAAAATGGACCGAAGGCTCCCAGTGTTTTACGATAAAACCAACTTTTCTTGGTATGCTCAATTTCTTCATGTACTGTCTCTGCGCTCTCAGTTTTTTTAGAAAAAAAGAAAAAACGTATAGCCAATATGAGCAGGTACAACCCACCAACAGGTTTAAACCACCATATCTGTATCAGCATGGAAGCAAAAAGCAGACAGATACCTCTAAATATGTACGCACCCAAAATGCCATACTTCAGCGCCCTGCGGCGCTGATCTTTGGGTAGGTCGAGTACCATTGTAGCTAATACGGCTGCATTATCTACTGATAAAAGGCTTTCAATAAGTATAAGATTAACGATAACTGCGAGCGCAGGGATCGGGTTATCAATTATCTGCTGAAAAAGAAGGTCCAGATTTTCCATGCCTGTTCAAAGGTAAGAGAAAAAGCAACCCATCATTTCAATATTGTCCTATTTCACCAATTTATAATGCGTTGTGTTCTTGCCATTTATCTGTACATCTAAAATATATGTACCGTAGGCTAAAGAATTGGCAGGTATAAGTATTTTATCGGCATCGGGAATAGCTTTCCAAACCTGTTTGCCGGTGATCTCCTTCAAGCTTAGTTTTGCTTGCAAAGGTAAATTATCTACATACCAGCCATTGTCGGAAGGATTAGGGTAAATGTTTATTGAACTTAATACGACATCTCCTAAACCAGTTGTAGCATCTTTTTTAATAGTACCCTGTTTACATAATATATGTGCATTAGGGTCAATTTGCAAGCCTGATATTTCTCTGCCAACTGGCAGGCTGTAAAATTGCACTACTGCGTTGTTATATACTTTAATAAGGGTATCGCCTGCGGCAGATTTCAGGTTAATCTCGAGCGGTAGCGTGAAATGAGCGATGGATGCTGGTGCAGAAGGTGTTTGCGTTAATTCGAGGTAGAACATGCCTGAAGGATCCTGGAACCAGCGAGCTGATATTTTAGGATAACCTTCTTTATATATCCATTGATCGAAAAAGGTATCAAGGTTCAGGCTAAAGGTATTTTCTGCTAATTGTTTAAAGTCATCGGTTGTAGCCGTACCAAAACGATATTGCTGGTTGTATTGTTTCAGGAAATTAAAAAACTGATTATCGTTATTGACTAAATGACGCAGCATGTGTAATACGCCTCCACCTTTATAATAAGTAAGCTGTGCATTTAATATCCTCGATTCGCTGGTAGTATCATCAACATACACACTTCCTTTCGAAACGCCGGTTGCGGTGCTTTTTATAAACCTTCTTTGGGTGAGGGCTGCCGCACTGCCATGAAAATGTTCAATGAACAAATATTCCATATAAGTAGCAAAACCTTCATTCAGCCATATATCTTTCCAGGTGCCGCAAGTTACATTATCGCCAAACCACTGGTGCCCTAGTTCATGTGCCAGTAAGCCTATATCATAAGTGCCAAAAGATGTCATGGTTTGGTGTTCTGTAGCTGCACCAGGTATGGGTACAAAGCAATGCCCGTACTTTTCTTTATTGAAAGGATAACGACCAAAAAGAGTAGAAAAATAATCGATCACTAAACCTACACTATCCAGCATGGGTTTTAGCCCCGGCGTTGTAAGTTGTTTATCGAAGACATAATTCATTACTAACATAGAATCGTTGCTTCCACTGAAATGCATATAATATGAATAGTCGGTATAAGAAGCAATACTTATAGATATGAGATAATAATCAGTAGGATATTGTGTTTTCCATTCGTAGCGTTTAAAACCAGGGTTTACGCTGGTAATATTTACAAGAAAACCATTACAACCTGCTTTTAAAGTGTCTGCAACAGTGATCCACATATCCATTGAATCGACCTTGTCTTGAAGCGATTGTTTGCATGGCCACCAGCGATTAGAATAGTAAGGTTCGCAGCGAGTAAACGTTGCAGGTACTCCCCAGCCGTCTATACCATGCCTGAGGCCTTTGCCTGCCGGGCCAAGTACCGATATATTGTGACCGTGATAAAATACCTGTGCCGTAAATACATCGCCGTTATGTAATGGAGTATTTAATGTAACTGTGCGAATAACAGTACCGGGAGTAAGCATGCAGGGGAGAATTTGTCCATTGATCTTTACCGAATCGATAATGCATTCATCTATTAGTTCAAAAACATAATCGGTGAAGGTTGTTGAAACCACACGTGCAGTAGTAGTTACATCACCACCTATATCTGCTGCAGTATCATTCAGCGCAACATTGAATTTTACATGTGTTACATCATACTCTTCTTCCTGCGGTGCAGCAACGTTTACTCTTGCAAACTGCTTTACCAATTCTTCCTTTCCTGATGCGCAAATAGCCGAGCCTGTTAACACCTGTGCATTTGCAAAAGAGGCGCTCAAACATAATGATAGTAACGCTACAACCTTTTTCATTTCTATGTTTATTAAAAAAATTATTTGGTGAGTTTTATAGTTTTAAGAACTGCATTTTCTTTAAGAATAGCACATATATAATTACCTGTTGGCAGATAGCCAGATGGAATGAACATTGTTGCACCTCTATAATGCGATTGCCATACAATACTACCGCCCATATTAGTAAGGCATATTTTTGAATCTGCAGGCAAGCCTATTACCCGCCAGCCATTTATTGACGGATTAGGAAAAATATTTATTGCGTCCACTTCAGTATTGCCTACTGATAGTGTAGGGTCGTTTGTAAAAGCAGCTGCCTTGTTCAAAACATGATTGTTAGGATCTACCTGGATACCTTTGATGGTTCTGCCAACAGGGAGAGTATAATTTTGAGTGACGGCGTTGTTATAAACCTTAATGATGGTATCCCCGTCATCAGACCTTAGGTTGATCTCTAAAGGCATGGTGAAATAAGCAATAGATGAAGGTGCCGATGTTGTTTGCGTAATCTGTAAATAAAATTGGTTACCATCTTGGTACCATTTGCCACCATAGCGCGGGTACCCTTCTTTATATATCCATTGATTGAAAAAAGTATCTAAAGCGATGCCGTAAACCTGCGCTGCAATATTCTTTAGATCATCGGTATTAGCAAAATCGAAAGCATGTTGCGATTGATAATTTTTAAGAACAGTAAAAAAGTCTTCATCTTTTGGTGCCATATAGCGAAGCATGTGCACTACTGATGCACCTTTATTGTAGGTAAGCGTACCATCGAAAATGCGGGCAGGCGTGGTAGTGTCATCTACAAATACACTGCCTGTGTTGCTGCTCATAGCATTGTTGAATACATTGGTACGGTATGATTTGAATGCCGCATCGCCTAAGAAATGCTCTACAAATAATTGCTCGGTATAGGATGCAAAGCCTTCACTCAGCCATATATCAGCCCATGTTTGGTAGGTGACATGGTCGCCCCACCATTGGTGCCCTAATTCATGCGCTATTAGCGTACCTCTTGCAAATGCCAGCGTAGTCATGGTTTGGTGTTCCATGCCACCCATAAGTGGTTCTGCTATACAATGACCATATTTTTCTTTATAGAAAGGGTAACGGCCAAATATTTTTGAGAAGTAATCGACAATAAGTCCTGTGCTATCGAGTGCCGCTTTGTTGACAGGCATGTAGCTAGCTGAATCGTACACGTAGTTTTGTATCAGCATGGAATCTCCACTACCATCAGTATAATGCATGTAGTAGGAATAGTCGCCGTAAGGAGCCACGGCAACTGAGATGAGATAATAGTCGATAGGGTATTGAGTCTTCCATTCGTAGCGCTCTTTATTGCCGGAAATGGCGGTGATGTTTTTCAGCAAGCCATTGCTTCCTGCCTTAATAGTTGCCGGCACCGTTATCCACATATCTACTGAATCGATCTTATCCTGTAGCGATTGTTTGCATGGCCACCAGTCTTGAGCAAGGTATGGATCGCTGACACTATACATAATTGGTGTACCTGAAGGGAGAATTATTTGGTTAAGGCCACGCGTAAAAAAGCCTGTGCCATTTGGTGGCTGCCCATGGTAATATACCTGTGCCGTAAATATAGTATTGACAGGAAGCGCAGTAGAAAGTGTTACTTTTCTAATATCGCCGATAGTCTGTATGTTAGCAGGATTGATCAATATATTATTGATCTTTACTGAATCCAAAATCAGATCGCTGCTCAATTCGAAAGCATATACAGGCAATGTAGTAGCTACAACCTTTGCTGTGGTAATAACATTGCCACTTACTTCCGTACTTATATTGGTAAGCTCTATATTGAATGAAAGATGCTTTACATCATAGTCATTTTCTTCGGCTGTGGCGGTTGTTGTTTTGTTAACTAGGTTATGTGTAAGATTTCGCTTTGCACATATATCTGAAATGTGCTGGGCATATATAGGGTCTTTACAAAAGATCAAAGAAGTAAAGAGGAGTATTACATACTTCATTGCATAGCATTTGTACACAATTTAGCTGTTTTCATAAAGAAAAACGCCCCTAAGGGGGCGCTGTAACTATTTAATGAAACCAAAGCGACTTTATACAGCCATGTTGAGTGGCTGTATGTACTGCCGGTGTTCGGCACTAACTATCTGTAATGCCATGCTCCTGATGGAGGGGAACAACATGTCATATACACCTTTACGGCTTTCGGGCACGTCTGTATCCTGCATCCCAAGGATGTATATAACTGATTCAGGTACATCTAATACATCGCAAATGCTTTTAATAGTACGATGGCTGGGCCGCTTCACGCTATTTTCTATTTGCGATAATGATGTTTGAGAAATGCCGCACCTTTCGGCCAATTCGTGCTGTGTTATGCCTATTTGTCTACGTATCGACTTGATAGCTATTCCAATATTCATAGTTTATAGTTGTATGTTTTTTATAAGCTTCAGGTTTATTAAACCCTTTCGCTTATATAGACAACGGTAGTATTTGAAAAAGTTGGGTAAGTAATTAAAAAAACATCATGAAGGATATTATTTGTCATAGAAAAGCGAAAAACCAAATAAAATAGACGATAACTTTGCCGCATGATCAGGCAGAATTTTACGGCTACAGTAGTTTACGAAGGCAGGAATTTACTAACTGCCATTGTACCCCAGTTCAGGCAAGATGGTGTTTATTATGAAGTAAATGTTAAGGGTTATCCTCGTTTTTATATGACGTGGACAGAACTTGACCGGTATGATATAGTTGGTGATGAAAAAGACAATGTGCCTTATGAGTTGATACTTTCCGTTAGCGACCTTATAGAAAAAAGACAGGGTAGACAATAAAAGAAGCCTGCGGTAATCGCAGGCTTCTTTTATTGTTATGGTTCTAATTGTATCCAGGCAATTTTTGAGGTAACATCTTTGCCTTTACGCTCTCGGATAAGTGTAGCATAAATATTCTTGTCGGCATCAAAAAAACCGCTACCAGCTATTACCTGCTTATATTGATCATCAATAGACTTTCCAAATATATATTTCTTCTCAACTTTTCTTTTATTGATTTTATAAAATGCAGCTTGAGAAAGCACACAATTATATATTGAATCAGGTATGTCTCTTACAGTCTTTCCAAAATTTCTATCTATTTCATTAAAAAAGATGTACTGATTGTTTTTAGAAACTGCACAATCATAAGTGCATATATTGTCTTCACTACCTTTCCCGATATTACCAACCAGCCATTTCTCATCTTCTCCAATTTGTCGAAAAACCTGCGGATACTTATCATAGTTCTTCAATTTAG
>CBFGNI010000105.1:0-9617 GCA_965650105.1 uncultured bacterium
CCATTATAGTCGCGTATATCAGTTTCTATACCAAAGCCGTTTTCTATACTTCTTATAAAAGCAGCCTCAGTGTTCTTTTCTTTCGGGTTTAGCCAATAGCCTCTATGTGCAATTATCTTCAATATCTTATTTTTCTTGAGCAATCATATTCAAATACAAACCGTACCCGCTCTTCATATATTTTTCAGCCAATGCTTTTAGTTGAGCTTTATTTATAAAGCCCTTACGGTAAGCAACTTCTTCTATACAGCCTATCTTAAGGCCCTGGCGTTTTTCTATTACTTCAATAAACTGACCGGCTTCTTGCAAAGAGTCAAAAGTACCAGTATCCAGCCATGCAGTACCGCGGTCCAATACACCCACTTCCAGTTTGCCTTTCTCCAGGTATATTTTGTTTACATCAGTTATTTCCAATTCACCACGTGGCGATGGTTTCATGTTCTGTGCAATAGAAACCACTTCATTATCGTAAAAGTATAACCCCGGTACAGCGTAGTTCGATTTAGGCTGTTTGGGCTTTTCTTCTATACTAAGTACTTTATAGTCTTTATCAAACTCTACCACACCATAGCGTTCAGGATCACCTACCTGGTAAGCAAATACAGTGGCGCCATCAGGGTTTAGTTTCTTCTGCAACAAAGTACCCATACCCGAACCATAGAATATATTATCGCCCAAAACCAGGGCTACAGAATCTTTACCAATAAAATCGGCGCCTAATATAAATGCTTGTGCAAGTCCTTCGGGTTTTGGTTGTATTACATATTCAAACCTGCAACCTATCTGGCTGCCATCGCCCAGCAGTTTTTTAAAGCCCGCTTGGTCTTCTGGTGTAGTAATGATAAGTATCTCGTTGATGCCCGCCAACATAAGTGTAGTAAGCGGGTAATATATCATTGGCTTATCATATACCGGCATCAGTTGTTTACTGACCGCTATGGTAAGTGGATACAAACGTGTACCGGAGCCCCCGGCTAAAACAATACCTTTCATTTATACTTATTTGTAGTAGCAATTAGTTGTATTGCTGCTCGTAATATTTTTGATAATCGCCCGATGTAACATGGTCTAACCATTCCTGGTTGTTCATATACCATTCAATTGTTTTGGCTAGCCCTTCTTCAAACGTTACCGATGGAGACCAGCCCAGTTCCTTATTGATCTTGGTTGCATCAATAGCATATCGGCGGTCGTGTCCCGGACGGTCTTTAATGTAGGTAATGAGCTTTTCTGAAGTCCCCGCTTCGCGGCCTAGTTGCTTGTCCATATCTTTACATAGCAGCTTTACCAACTCAATATTCTGCCATTCGTTAAAGCCGCCGATGTTATAGGTCTCACCATTTTTGCCGTTATGAAAAACCGTATCTATCGCACGCGCATGGTCTATAACATATAGCCAGTCGCGGGTATATTTACCATCGCCATACACAGGCAAAGGTTTATTATTGCGAATATTATTGATGAATAGCGGTATTAGCTTTTCAGGGAAATGGTTAGGGCCGTAGTTGTTGCTACAGTTAGTAATAACAAACGGCAGGTGGTAGGTATTACCGTAAGCACGTACTATATGGTCGCTGGCGGCCTTTGAAGCAGAGTAAGGGGATTGCGGATCGTAAGGGGTTGTTTCCAGGAAAAACCCTGTTTCACCTAAAGAGCCATATACCTCATCTGTTGACACATGATAAAAACGTTTGCCTTCGTAATTGGCAGCCCATAGCTTCTTTGCAGCATTCAGCAAATTAGCTGTACCCATTACATTGGTCTCAATAAAAGCATTAGGATCGGCAATAGAACGGTCAACATGGCTTTCTGCTGCCAGGTGTATAACACCTTCAGGTTGATATTGTAGAAATAGGCGCTCTATCTCTGCAGCGTCACGAATGTCTGCTTTTACAAAAGCATAGTTGGCCTCATTTTCAACATCCTTCAGGTTTTCCAGGTTGCCAGCATAAGTCAGTGCATCCAGGTTCACAATTTTGTATTGCGGGTATTTCTGTACAAATAACCTCACCACATGCGATCCTATAAACCCTGCACCGCCTGTTATCAGCAATGTTTTTTCCATACTGCGAATGTAAATAAAGAAGCGCTGGAATTTATTCCAACGCTTCGGGTATTCTTTAAAGTTTTATTAAACCAGGTTAAATGTTTCAATGAACTTGGTAGTGAAGTTGCCTTTCCTGAAATCTTCATTTTTCATCAGTTGCATGTGGAAAGGTATAGTTGTCTTAACACCTTCTATCACATATTCACTTAAAGCACGCTCCATGGTTTGTATAGCCTCTTCACGTGTTTGCGCTATTGCTATCACTTTAGCGATCATTGAATCATAATATGGAGGTATAGTGTAACCTGCATATATGTGAGAATCGATACGAACGCCATGGCCACCAGGTGTGTGTAACACAGTTATTTTGCCGGGGCTGGGGCGGAAGTCGTTATACGGGTCTTCGGCATTGATACGGCATTCTATTGCGTGCATTACCGGTTCGTAGTTGCGGCCGCTTATAGGTACACCTGCTGCTATCTTTATTTGCTCTTTAATAAGATCATAGTTGATGACCTCTTCGGTAACACCATGTTCTACTTGTATACGGGTGTTCATTTCCATAAAGTAGAAATTACGGTGCTTATCAACCAGGAATTCAATAGTACCTACGCTTTCATAATTGATGGCTGAAGCTGCTTTGATAGCTGCTTCACCCATGCGCTGGCGCAATTCCGGTGTCATGAAAGGAGATGGTGACTCTTCTACCAGCTTTTGGTGGCGGCGTTGTATAGAGCAATCGCGTTCACTTAAATGGCATACAGTACCAAACTGGTCGCCTGCTATTTGTATTTCTATATGGCGTGGCTCTTCTACGAACTTTTCCATATAAATACCATCGTTTTTAAACGATGCACCCGCTTCGGCTTTTGCATTATCGTAAGCACGTTCCAGTTCACTTTCTTCCCATACTACGCGCATACCTTTACCCCCACCACCGGCAGTAGCTTTCAGTATTACCGGGTAGCCCATTTCTTTCGCAACTTTTCGCGCTTCTTCCAGGCTTCCCAACAGGCCTTCAGAACCCGGTATAACAGGTACGCCTGCTTTTATCATGGTTTCTTTAGCCGTAATTTTATCACCCATCGACCTGATCATTTCAGGGGTTGGGCCAATAAATTTAATATTATACTGTGCGCATATTTCAGAGAAACCTGCATTCTCTGCCAAAAAGCCATAGCCGGGGTGTATGGCATCTGCATTGGTTATCTCTGCAGCAGCCATTATATGTGGTATATTCAGGTAAGAGTCTGCGCCCTGAGGCTTACCTATACAAACGGCTTCGTCAGCAAAACGTACATGTAGGCTGTCTTTATCGGCAGTAGAATATACAGCTACTGTTTTTATACCCATTTCACGGCACGTGCGTATAATACGTAGTGCTATCTCCCCGCGGTTGGCAATTAATATTTTTTTAAACACTTTAAAAATTTAAAAGTTAAAATGTAAAAGTCAAAAACGCTTTCACTTTATATATATGATATAAAAGCAAAAGCCAAAATCACAATTCAATGAAATAGCGTTTTATGCTATCATCTTTTTGAATTTCTAATTTTGACTTTTTATTTTTTTACGCAGGTTCTACTAAAAATAATGGTTGGTCGTATTCAACAGGCGATGCATCGTCTATCAATACCTTTACTATTTTACCGCTTATTTCACTTTCTATTTCGTTGAAAAGCTTCATAGCCTCGATAATACAAAGCACTTGTCCTTGTTTTATCTCATCGCCAACATTTACAAAAGCTGGCTTATCAGGCGATGAACTGCGGTAGAAAGTACCGATCATCGGAGATTTTATAGTAATGTAGTTGCCATTAGCAGCCTCTGCAGCAGGTTGTGCAGCTGAAATAGCAGCCGGTTGTTGTGCGGAAGGCATTTGCATTTGCTGCTGTGCAGGCATTTGCATATGCATTGGCGCTTGTACAGCTACAAATTGTGTTTCGCTGATGTTTTGAGCTTGCTTGATAGTTATTTTGAATTCGCCATCTTCAATGCTCAATTCACTGATGTTCGACTTGTTAATAGCTTTGATCAGCTCTTGTATTTGTTTATATTCCATTAGGAATTTCTTTTATTATGAAGAATGAATGGGTAAAATACGTTTATGATTTAACGCGCTCAATATACGCACCTGTTTTAGTGTCAATGCGTATCAGTTCTTCTGTATCTACAAACAGAGGTACCATTACCGTAGCACCTGTTTCAACTGTTGCAGGTTTAAGCGTACGTGTAGCCGTATCGCCTTTCATGCCTGGTTCAGAATAGGTAACACGTAAAACCACGTTTGGAGGTAGTTCCACACTCATTGGCAATTCAGTTTCCGTATTTACCAAAATGAAACATTCCTGTCCATCTTTATATAGCTCTGGGCGTTCAATGCTCGATTCAGGGAGGCTAAGCTGTTCAAAAGTGTTAGTGTCCATGAAGTTGAACCCACTTTCATCTTTATATAGGTACTGATATGGGCGGCGTTCCACACGTACAGGGTATATATTATCGCCCGAGTTCCATGTATGCTCTATTGAGCGGGTATTATCTACCCCTTTTAGTTTAGCCCAAACTTTTGCTGCTGCGCGGGCTGTTTTGTTTTGTCCGAATTCTACTACTGAATAAAGGCTGTTATCTAATTTGATAATCATGCCATTTCTAATGTCTGCTGTTGTAGCCATAAAGTGTTTTTGTACGGACAGCAAAAGTAATCATATTACCCAAATTCAGAAACGCAAATAAGGGTTGTTTTGTAAACTTTTTGGCGTAAATGGCAACAGAAATGGCTATTTATGGATGATTTTCCCCTTAAAACACACAAAAAGTACCATAATTTTAAACTATTGTATCAGGCTTTTCATCAATTCAACATCTGTAGCGTTGTTAGTAAGCATATATACAAGGCCACCAACAATCATTGCAAAAGCACAGATAATAACAAATAAAGCAAAGCCGGGACTGGTAGAGTGTTGATGGCTTTTTTGATAGAACAGGGGTGGGGGAATTACGGGAGCGGCCGGCCGATTGCCGGGCCTTCGGTTTAGCCTGATGTTGCGATAAGGATGGTATGGTTTACGCCGTGGCATGTGCAAATTTAAATACTCTACATAAAATTTAAAAGTAAAAGGGTGAAAAAACGGTATCGTACTACATTGTCAATTATCAATTTACAATATCGGGCAGTTCATATTGTGTTAAAATAAATTCAAAACAATGTCATGGCACGGACTTTTATAGTTGTGTTTCGAATCAAATATGACAAAAATGAAAACGATTGGTATTCTTTTAGCAACTGGATTAATAAGTGTAAGTGCAATGGCACAAGATGCTAAGGCAACAAAAGAAAGCGGCTTTAAATGGGGCGTAACTGCCGGGGTCAGCTTGAATCAACAATTAGATGATTATGAAGGTGAAACTACATATAACCAAGGTAAGGTGGGTTTCTATGGCGGTTTGCAGGGCGATTGGATGCTGAATAAAAACTGGAGCATACAGCCGGCACTTATTTACACAATGAAAGGCGGCCAGCAAGAGCGTAATTTCTCGTATATGGGTAACGAAGGTTTGGAGCATCACGTACAGGTGAAGAACAAAAACACTTTAAACTATGTACAAATTCCGCTGAACGTAGTATATAAAATACATGTAGGTGAATCTGGTAGTATTATAGTTGGTGTGGGTGGTTACGCTTCCGCTCTTCTTTTTGCTGATGCTAAGTACACCGTAAAGAATGAAATAAATGGTAATGCCATTGCTCTTCAAAGCGATGAGACACATAAGAAATTAACTATTGGTAACGATGCAACCGATGACCTGAAACGTTTTGATGCGGGCTTAACCGGTGTGCTGGGTTTTGAATTAGCTAGCGGGTTTACTGCAAAAGCTGGCATTGATATGGGTTTGATGAATATTGTGCAAAGCGATAACGTTGCAAACTATGAGCCATCACTGCCCTCTACTGTAAATAATAGCAACCCGTCTTTAAAGAACATAGGTTACTCCGTAGGTGTGAGCTATATGTTCAATCGCTAATATTTTTAATCTTCTATATGAGATACCGTGTTTATAAGTATGGTATCTCATATTTTTTTTGCGCTGGCATTGAATTTTTATGTTTATTAAAAAAAGTACGTCATGAAAAAAATAACGATGATATTGTTTTTACCGGTTGTACTAATGGCGGCCTGTCAAAATAATTCAAGTGAAGAAACCACAACTACCACCGATTCTACTACCATAATGGAATCTTCAACTATACCTGTTGACAGTACAGGGATGGCCTCATCTGCCGATAGTACGGCAGCTTCCTCATCAGGTATAAATACTAGCCCTGGCAGCAAAGCCGGTAATACTGGTTCAGGTAGCAATATGTCTGCAGGAAATAGCAGCAATACTTCAAATAGCAATACAAGCAATATCAACAACACATCTGCCAACCGTAAACCAACACCGGTTGATACACGTACTACTCTTGAAAAAACCGGGCATTATAATTCCGATGTGCAAGATCCACCAAAGCCACTTAACCTTGACGATAAACAATTCAAAAAGCGTAAGCCACTACATACCTACGGCGATACGTCGATTAGGGCAGTTCCGGGCAGGTAAACTTATTTATAAAGGCCATAAACGGGACTCTATAAATGGTATTAGGCTGATGCTGTTTATCTTTATCCATTAATATTCTAATGAAAATAGCTACATATAACGTTAACGGTGTTAATGGCCGCCTACCGGTATTGCTACGCTGGTTAAATGAAACAGCGCCCGATGTAGTTTGTCTGCAAGAGTTAAAAGCCCCACAGGAAAAATTTCCTTTGCAGGCAATAAACGATGCTGGCTATAATGCTATATGGCACGGGCAAAAAAGCTGGAATGGCGTAGCAATACTTGCTCGCGACGCAGAGATAGAAGAAATAGGCCGTGTGTTACCGGGCGATCCTGAAGATGAGCATAGTCGTTATATTGAAGCGATGGTGAATGGCATACATGTAGCTTGTCTATACTTACCTAATGGTAATCCGGCTCCGGGGCCCAAGTTCGATTATAAACTACGCTGGTTTGAGAGGCTAGCAATACACACTGCAGAGTTAGTCAAATTAAAAACACCGGTGGTTGTCTGCGGCGACTATAATGTAATGCCCAACGAACTGGATGTATATAAACCCGAACGTTGGGTGAACGATGCGCTTTTCAGGCCGGAAACACGGGCCGCATTTCAAAAGCTTATGGCACAAGGGTGGACGGATGCCATTCGTAAATTATACCCCGATGAAGTCATTTACACTTTTTGGGATTATTTCCGCAATGCTTATGAACGTAATGCAGGTCTTCGTATCGATCATTTTTTGCTCAACAAAGCAATGGATAAACGGTTGCTAAATGCGGGGGTTGACAGGCAGGTAAGGGGATGGGAGAAGACCAGCGACCACGGCCCGGTTTGGATAGAGATAAAAGACGAATAGGGCAATAAAAAAGCGGGTATCACTTAGTGATACCCGCTGCAAAGATAAATATAGAAAATTAGATTACTCTTACATTAACTGCATTTAAACCTTTTTGGCCATTTTGTACTTCGTAGCTTACCTGGCTGTTTTCGCGTATTTCATCGATAAGACCAGAAACGTGTACAAAAATGTCCGCACTACCGTCATTCGGTGTAATGAAACCAAAACCTTTAGTTTCATTGAAGAACTTTACTTTTCCTTCTTGCATTGAATTGAATTCTAAAAAATTAATAAAAAGTAAAGATAGTGATAAATACTTATTAATTGATATAATTTTTCAACTTAATGTTTTTTTCTTTTTTTTAGATGGTTAAGGCCGCCCCTTTTATTAAATTAGCTATAGTCATATAATACACGTACATTACACTATAGCAATCTAAACCTTGCTATGTGCGTTTAACCATTTTCCGGCTTCCCCCCTAAAAGGATGTTTATCAGGCACACGATTCTTTTTTGAAATTATCTCCGGTTAGGGTAACTCAAAATCTTCTTGTAACTAGTCCATTCATGGCTTTAACAGAGCCCTTGCAGTGCGATCAATAATAAAATTCATGATAATGAGTAAAGACATTATGATTACCCATAAGGTAAATAACGAAATGCTGGATATACCACTTTCATATTCAGTATCTGTTGAAGAAGATATTCATACAATAGCCTGCAGTATATCGTTAGGGGCTTTCCATGCACCGGCCTGGTTGCAATTGCGCAAGTTCCAGATACGTTCTGTTATGGTTGGCAAAAGCTATATGCAGCTTTTTTCCGACGATATGCAGGTGCGGAATTTCGATGCAGTACAGTTTGTTGATAAAGCATACCGCGAAATAATGAAGATGGAACATAACAAAATAGAATAACGCAGCTAAATATGCCACCGGCATAACCTAATGTATAAAAAAATAGATACGGCACTTCAATTATCCAACCTTAACAAAGGCGATATCATTACAAGATTTCCTACCAATGGCATACCAACCGATAAATTCGATGACAGCCAGCCGCACAATACCGATGTTTTTGAAATAAGGGCAATAAGTATATACAATGTATTGGAGCTTGTAGCTCCCGATCATACCGTTCCCGCGTATGCATCACCGGGCGATGTAAGACGGCTGTTTATAAAATCGGCCGATATGCTTACCGAAAACAACTGGTGGTATAGCAGCAATAAAAATTAACCCCCGTGAAAGAGAAAGTAATGTACCTGAGCAAGGACAAACGTTACCTTATGGATAAGGATAATACCCGCATTGCAGAAAGGGTGATTGTGGGTAGCGATGATTATTACAGGACAATAACGCTGGAGTCGGACGCGTATGACAACATGTGCCTGGAAACCAAACTACAGACGGTTTGCACCCTTTGGGATACGCAGCACAGGTGCCTGGTGTGGGACGAGGTGGACGTATGTATTAAGGCAGAACTGGCACTAAAAAATCCAATCCCCGCAAGCAATTCAATTTCAATCGGTTAGTCTTTTTGCCCGGGCTGGCATAATTTTTCAACAGGTACTAGCATCAACAATATATAAATTATGAAAAAGATAGCATTAATAGCGGGCATAGCGTTTTCAATAGCGTCGTGCGGGCATAACGCCGAAAAAGAAGCACAGCAACGTACTATCGATTCGATGCAGAATGAAATAGCCAGGCAACAGGTTATAGATAGCATGAACCAGGCAATGGCCGAAGCTGAAGCCATAAGGCAAGACTCTATTATGAGCGCCAAACAGCAACAGCAGGCAGTAGTAAGTTCAGGTTCATCGCGCAGGTCGGGTGGTGGTTCATCGGGTCGTTCGGGTGGCGGAGGTAGTACCTACACTAGTACTACTAACAACTACAACACAGCTCCAAATAACGCAGTAGCCACACAGCCTCCTGCTAACGCAACTCCTGCGCAAAAGAAACGTTGGAGCTCTAAAGCTACAGGTGCTTTAATAGGTGCAGGTGCCGGCGCATTGGGTGGTGCTTTAATCAGCGATAAAAAAGGTAAAGGTGCCATTATAGGTGGTTTGGGCGGTGCGGCAGTGGGTTTAGGTACAGGTGCTATAATAGATGCTGAACGTAAAAAGA